>RFLL01000048.1 GCA_003693905.1 Alphaproteobacteria bacterium | reverse complement strand
CCCCGGGGAAAGCCGCCTTGGAAAGAAGAGATGGGCGGGGCCGGGGTGTTTTCCATCCCCCGGGCGTCCCCCAAACCCTCCATCCCTTCTGCCCCGTCTTCCCGGTTCCCCGTCCGTTTATTGTCCCGTCCTTATGAGGCCCCGTTCTTATGGGTTTCCCGTCGCCTCGGCCTTCCGTTCCTCGGGTTTCCGGTCCCGGCGTTTCGTTTGCAGACGACAGTTTGCTCGACCGCCTACCGACCGGGGCCGGGCTGTCGATGCGCTCCTGCGGGTTGCGTCTCACTCGCGCACGACCAGGACCGAGCAATCGGCATGGCGCACCACCCGCGCGGCGTTGGGGCCGAGCAGATAGTCCTTCAGGTCCGGGCGATGGGCGCACATGACGATCAGATCGCAGCCGATCTTCCTGGCCGTCTCGAGAATTTCCTCGTAGACCGTGCCGCTGGCGACGATGGCCTGGGCGGTGATGTCCCTGGGGACGTGGGCGGCGATAAAGGCGCGCAGGCGCTCTGCCGCATCGTTCAGGATCTTCTGCTCGGCGTCCTCGGGAAAGTACTGCGAAATGATGCTCATCCCGAAACCGGGGACGACGGTGAGCACGTGCAGCCCGGCCCCGTGGTCGCGGCAGTATTCGACGGCTGCATTCAACGCCTTGCGCGCGGTGCCGTCGTCTTCTTCCAGGTCGATGGGCAGCAGGATGTCTTTGAACATGGAGTTTTTCCTCATGCCTGCGCGGGTTGAAGCTCCTCGCGGGCCTGGCGGCGCCTTTGAATGACGATCACCAGTGCCAGCAGCAGAAGGGCCGGGATGTAGAACAGCTGCTTGGGCGGGCGGTCGGCCTTCTTCTGGACGCTGGCGATTTCGAAATCGAAATCGATCTTCTGACGCTCCGCCGGGCTGCCGAACACGACATTGTCGACGTAGGCCTTGCCGTCCTCGAAGCGAAGCTCCAGCCCCGCCTCCATGAGGCGTTCCTTGCCCGGTATGCCCTTGGGGCCGAGCGGCAGCATGACGACCTTGTCGATCTTGTTTCCTTCAAGATCCTCGCCGCGCACCTGAATCCGGATCTGAGCCTCCGGCGGCATCGATTCGGCGATCTCGTAGATGTTGGTGGCAGGGACCGATTCCAGAGGCGGATAGATCTGGTCCATCCAGAACCCGGGTCGGAACATGGTGAAGGCGATCAGCAGCAGGGCGGCCGATTCCCAGACCCGGCTTCTGGTCAGGAAGTACCCCTGCGTTGCCGCCGCGAACAGCAGCATGGCCAGAATCGCCGTCACCACCGTGATCAGCAGGTGATACCAGGTATTGACCCCGATCAGCAGCAATTCGGTGTTGAAGATGAACAGGAACGGCAGAATCGCCGTACGCATGTCATAGATGAAGCCCTGAATACCGGTGCGGATCGGATCGCCGCCGGAAATCGCCGCGGCGGCAAAGCCGGCCATGGCTACCGGCGGCGTATCGTCGGCCAGGATGCCGAAGTAGAAGACGAACATGTGCACCGCGACCAGCGGCACGATCAGGCCGTGTTCGGCGCCGACGGTGACGATGACCGGCGCCATCAGCGACGACACCACGATGTAGTTCGCCGTCGTCGGCAGACCCATGCCGAGGATGAGGCTGAGCACGGCAGTGAAGATGAGCATGAGAAGGATCTGACCGCCGGAGATGAATTCGACCAGCTCGGCCATGACCAAGCCGACTCCGGTCAGCGTGATGGTGCCGACGACGATGCCGGCGGCGGCGGTGGCGACGCCGATGCCGATCATGTTGCGCGAGCCGGCGACCATTCCTTCGAGCGCCTCCGAGAAACCGCGGCGCAGACAGGTGACGAGGTCTTCGCCGGTTTTGCGGAAAATGCTCTTCAAGGCGTGCTGCGTCAGCAGAACGAACAGCATGAACAGGGTCGCATAGAGGGCCGACAGACCGGGCGACAGCCGTTCCACGGTCAGACACCAGACCAGCACGACGACCGGCAGAAGGTAGTACAGCCCGGCCTTGATGGTCGGCCCCGGTTCGGGCAGTTCCGTAATCTCCAGATCCATTTCCAGCTCGGGAAACCGGGTCGCGTATTTGACCAGACCGGCGTAGACAAGGATCAGAAGCACGGCGCTGACCCAGATCGTGGCATCGCCGAAGACGCCCTTCATCCAGCCGAGGCCGTAATAGACGATGGCGCTGAGGACGATCAGGCCGACGAACGAGGTGAGAAAACCCATGATCGAACGCACGAGGTTGCTGTCGCTTCGCTTCGGCAGTCCCTTCATGCCCGATTTCACGGCCTCGAGATGAACGATGTAGACCAGCGCGATATAGGAGATGAGCGCCGGCAGCGCTGCATGGCGAATGACGTCGGTATAGGAGATGCCCACGTATTCGACCATGAGAAAGGCGACCGCGCCCATGATCGGGGGCGTCAACTGCCCGTTGGTGGAGGATGCCACTTCGACGGCGCCGGCTTTTTCGGCCGAAAAGCCGACCTTGCGCATCAGCGGGATGGTGAAGGTGCCGGTGGTCACGACGTTGGCGATCGCCGAGCCGGAGACCAGCCCGGTCATGGCCGAGGACACGACCGCGGCCTTGGCCGGGCCGCCGCGCATGTGGCCCATGAGCGCAAAGGCGACGCGGATGAAGTAGTTTCCGGCTCCCGCCTTTTCCAGCAGCGAGCCGAAAAGGACGAACAGGAACACCATGCTGGCCGAGACGCCGAGCGCGACGCCGAAGACGCCTTCCGTGCCCAGGTAATAGTGCGACATGCCTTTGCCCAGGCTGGCGCCTTTGTGCACGATCACGTCGGGCATGTAGGGGCCGGCGAAGGTGTAGATCATGAAGATGATGCACACCACCATCAGCGGCGGCCCGAGGGCGCGGCGCGTCGCCTCCAGAATCAGCGCCAGCCCGATCACCGAAACCACGATGTCGGTCGTCGTCGGCAGTCCCGGGCGCTGCGACAACTGCTGATAGAACAGAAAGATGTAGGCGGCGCAGAAGGCGGCGACAGCGGCCAGGATCCAGTCGTGAACAGGGATGTAGCGCCGCGGCGAGCTCTTGAACGCGGGAAAGGCGAGATAGGCGAGGAAGATCGCGAACGCCAGGTGGATCGAACGCACCTCGGTGCTGTTGAGGACCGCAACCCCGACCACGTAGGGCATGGGCGAGGCGTACCAGAGCTGGAAGATCGCCCACAACAGCGGCACGAACCACAGAACCTTGGCCGAAATGCCGGTCGGCTTGCGCCCGCCGGTATCGGCTTCGGCGATCAGCGTCTCCACGTCCGGCAGTTTTTTGTTGAGCGACCCTTCCTCGGCTCTGGTTTCGCTCATTGCCTCCTCCCCATTTCGCTGCACTTCTGCATTTTTCTGCTTGTTCTGTTCGGCGCCCTGTAGCGGGCGGTGCTCACATCATTCCCCGGTCCCTGAAGTAGCGCACGGCACCCGGATGAAGCGGGGCGCTCAGGCCGTCCTTGAGCATGCCTTCGGGGGTGAGAGTGCCAAGAACCGGGTGCAGTTGTTTGAACCGGTCGAGATTGTCGAAGATTGCGGCGACCAGCGCATACGCCTGATCGTCGGCCATGTCCATCGAGCCGGTCACCGTGACCGCGATTCCGAAGGTTCTGGTCGGCCGGCGCATGCCTTCATAGCGCCGTTGTGAGATGTATGTCGTCGCCAGGAACTCGTTGGCCGCAAGAAGCCTGTCGATCCCCGCCCCGGCGACGTCCACGATCCTGGCATCGCATCGTTTCATCAGCTTAGCCAGGGCGGGGTCGGGATGGGCGGCGAGAACGACAATCGCCTGAACCCGATCGTGACAGAGAGCCAGCGACTGCTCCGAGGCCGGCAGTTCCTCGACCAGGCGGAAGGTATCGCGGGTCCAGCCCTGGGCCTGTATGACCATGTCCATCAGGGTGCGTTGGCGCGATCCCGGATTGCCGATGTTGATGCGCTTGCCGGCCAGATCCTCGAGGGAGTCGATCCCCGAATCGCGCCGCGCGACGATCGTGAACGCCTCGCTGTGGAGAGAGAACAGGGAGCGCAAGCTGTCGAACCCGATCTCCAGGAAGGCAAGCGGCCCGGCCTTGCGCACGGCGTAGTACTGCCAGTCCGCCGGCACGAGGCCGGTTTCGATGGCGCCGGTGCGCACATCGGACAGCACGGCCAGAGGTTCGGGCGCATCCCCGCCTTCGATCCGTTCGACCTCGCATGTGAGGTTGTCGATGGCGCGGATGATCTGGCGACAAAGTGCGCGAGCGACGTCGAAGTCGACCTGTGCCCGGCTGCCGGCGCCGATGAAGATGTCAGCGGCCTGAATCCTGGACGGGGGAAGCACGAGTCCCGCAAGGATGACGCTCAGCCCCCAGATGATCGTCGCTGTACGGTGTCCCATGGTGGCGTTCGCGCGGATGGAGTCCGCGCCCTCCGTCTGTCGCCGTGTCGGCCGGTCCTTTTCAGCGGGGGATTCTTGTTGCGGGGCTTCCTGCGGGCGTCACGTCACGGGTCCGGCACCTGCGTGCCCCAATCCCGACCCGTTCCATGCCCGGAAGCAGATTTCAGCCAACCTCGGCACCTGGCCCTACAAACGAAACGGGGTGGAGGATCCTGTTTCCTCCACCCCGCCGACGGACCTTACATCCAGCCCCGTTCTTTGT
>RFLL01000047.1 GCA_003693905.1 Alphaproteobacteria bacterium | reverse complement strand
CTTCCAGGCCGACCCGTTGCAGCAGATGAAAGGCCTCTTCCACCGCTTCGACCGGGAAGCGGCGGAAGTAGCTGCGCCAGAAGCCGACGTAGCCGAGCTGACCGGACAGCACGTTTTCCATCACGGTCAGGCGTTCGACCAGGGCGTATTCCTGAAAGATCATGCCCATGCGCCGACGCGCCCGGCGCAAAGCGCCGCCGCCGAGCCGGGTGATGTCCTCGCCGTTGAGGATCACCCGGCCCGACGTCGGTTCGACCAGACGATTGATGCACCGGATGAGCGTGCTTTTGCCGGCACCCGAAGGCCCGATCAGGGCCATGACCTGTCCGCGCGGCACGTTCAGGTCGACGCCGCGCAGCGCCCGGTCACCGGTCCGGTATTCCTTGACAAGCTTCTCGAGGCGCAGCATCGGCGCGGTACCTCCGGTACGATCTGGTTTCCAGTCACCCCGTGTCGAATACGCCCCACCTACTTGCAGGCGTACGACACGTTATTGGCCGCGTCGATCGTGCGGATGACGGCCCAGTGCTCCTTGTAGGTGATCGGGATGAACTGGCCTTCGTTGCTTTTGGAGAATTCCACCTTGAGGCTGCTCGGCGTGCCGTCCGGCTTGTCCCAGGGGAAGGTGAAGAAGGCCTTCTTGATCTTCTCCGCAAGTTCCGGCTTCAGGTTGTAGACGTAGCCGAACCCGGTGGTCGGGAACGTCTGCGAACGATACAGCACCTTGAACTGGTCTTCGCGAACCACGCCGCGCTTGATCATGCGCGTTTTCACGCTGTTGGCGATCGACGCGGCGTCATAGTCCTTGTTGGCCACACCCAGGATCGAATTGTCGTGCTTGCCCGAGAACGTGGTCTTGAAGTCGCGATCGGCGATCATGTTGAACTCGGCCTTGAGCAGGGCCGAAGGCGCCTTGAAGCCGGAGTTCGACGTCGGCGACGTGAAGGCGAGCGTGCGGCCACGGATGTCTTCGACCTTTTCGATGCCGCTGCCCGGATAGGTGATGATCTCCATCTCGTAGCCGTAATGGCCGTCAAGGCTGGCCATGATCGTGAACGGCACGAAGCCGGCGCAGTTGACCGCAAGCGGGTTCGAACCGGTGTTGAAACCGGCGACATGCAGGCGGCCGGAGCGCATGGCCTCGATCTCGGCGGCGTTGGACTGGACCGGGAAGAACTGCACCTTCTTGCCCGTCACCTTTTCCATGTAATCGAGGAAGTCGGCCCACGCGGTGCGGTAGACCGAGGGATCTTCGACCGGGGTATAGGCGAAGATCAAGGTGTCGGGATCGACCCATTCGCTGGGATCGGTGGGGGTGTCGGCAACCAGATCGCCGTTGCGATCGCAGAATCGTTCGTCGAGATCGCCGCGCGGGCAATCCTCAGCCGCATTTGCCGGCGTCACCAGTCCGGCGGCGATTACGAACGCCAGCCCGGTTGCCATCCGGCCGGCCATCGACAAGAGATGTGTCATTCCTGAAGCCTTTCCCTGCTGTGACAAAGCCCTGGTTTTTTTTCCGTCTGCTTTACATTCCCGCAGGCGCCGTCCGGTACCCGGGGGCAGGCGGCCCGATGTTTCCGGGGATGCGCTTTGTTGCACATCCTCCGGGTTTCGAACCATCCCGGTTTTGTTACATGGCGTCTCCCAGTACGTCCCATGTAGCAATAGTGAAACATAAATGTAACATTAACAAAACATCGACGCGAGCCCCTAACGGTCCAGCACCGGCGGCGATACGCTACGGTGCGATGCAAACCGATGGTCGTGGTCGGCGCAGCGGCGGTCTTGATTGTCCGCGTGTGCGCCCCATGCTTTAAGGTGCACATGGTCCGAACCGGGCGAGGCCGGAAAAGGAAAATGAGCGGAACCGGGGACGCGCGAGGGACACAGGCGCGCTCGCTCGCCGGCGTCACGCTGTTTGCGGGGCTGGACGAGGCCGATCGCCGCCACATCGAAGCGCGCTGCTTGTGGCGGCGCTACCGTGCCGGCGAGACCATCCTGGAACGCGGCAGCGACAGCCGCGAGGTGCTGTTCATCGTCTTCGGCGCCGTCAATGTCGTGAACTATTCCGCCTCCGGGCGCGAAATCGCCTATGCCACGCTGCGGGCCGGGGACTGTTTCGGTGAACTGGCGGCGATCGACGGCCTGCCACGCTCGGCCAGCGTGGTGGCGGTGGAGCCGACCCTGGTGGCGGCGTTGCCGTCGGAGCGGTTCATCGATCTCTTGAAAGAGAACGTTGCGGTCACGTTCCGGGTGCTCGAGCGCCTGACGGCGATGGTGCGCTCCGGCGATGCGCGGATCATGGAACTGAGCACGCTGGCGGCGACGCACCGGGTCTATGCCGAGCTTCTGCGCATGGCGCGCCCCGATCCGGCCGGAACCGGGTTGTGGGTCATCCACCCGCTGCCCCCCTTGCGCGAGGTGGCCAGCCGCGTCAGCACCACGCGCGAAACCGTGGCCCGCGCCCTCGGCCAGCTTTACCCGGACGGTCTGATCCGCCGCAAGGGGCGCAGCCTCTACATCATGGACCGGCCCCGGTTCGAGGCCATGCTGGCCGATCTGCAGGGCAGTCCCGGCCTCTGATCGCCACCGCGGTTTGATACTGCCGCAGTCAGGGCAATGGCGCGGTTGATAGCCGGGCGCCTTTGCGCGACCCTTGGCTTTCGAGCAGTGAAACATCCCCGCATCGCAGGAGACGGGGAGCGGGCCCGGGATGCCCGCCCGCGCACGTCCAACCCATGGTGCTACGATGACCGCAATGCCCAGCCTGTTCGTCTCCCACGGTCCGCCGACCATGGTACTGGACGACATTCCGGTTCGCGCGGTGCTGGCGGACCTTGCCCGCACCTTGCCCCGCCCGCGCGCCATCCTGTGCGTCTCGGCCCACTGGATCGCCCCGCGCCCGACCGTCAGCCTGGTCGCACAGCCGGAGACGATCCACGATTTCTTTGGCTTTGACGAAGCGCTCTATTGTATCCGCTATTCGGCGCCCGGTGCGCCCGAGGTGGCAGAGCGCGCCGCGGCGCTGATCCGTGCCGCCGGTCTGCCGTGTGCCACCGATCCGGCGCGCGGCCTCGACCACGGCGCGTGGGAGCCGCTGATGCTGATGTATCCCGACGCCGACGTGCCGGTGACGCAGCTTTCCCTGGTCGCCGACGGCGACGTGGCGCATCACATGGAGATCGGCCGGGCGCTGGCGCCGCTGCGTACGGACGGGGTTCTGATTCTGGCCAGCGGCACGGCGGTGCACAACCTGGCCGAATGGCGCGCCGGCGCCGACGGCGATGCACCGCCGTGGGCAGTAGCGTTCGAGGACTGGCTGGTCGACACCGTCACCGCCGGCGATGCCGCGGCGCTCGTCGATTATCGCAACCGTGCGCCCCATGCCCGCCGGGCACACCCGACCGAGGATCATTTTCTGCCGCTGGCGGTGGCGATGGGTGCTGGCGGGGGCGCCGACGGGGCGCCGCCGCGCGGGCGCGTCGTGCACCGGGGATTTTCTTATGGCAGTCTGTCGATGGCCGCTTTTGCTTTCGATGGAGATGACCCGACGACGGCGTGAGAACGGCGACGAGGAGGCCGCAGATGTCGGACACCGTTGCTCTCGGCGAACACGACGTTCTTCTGATCGTCGACGTGCAGAACGACTTTTGCCCCGGCGGCGCCCTGGCGGTTCCCGACGGCGACGCCGTGGTGCCGCTCATCAACCGCCTGAGCGCACGCTTTGCCCACAGTCTGCTGACGCAGGACTGGCATCCGCGCGACCATCGCTCGTTCGCATCGGCCCATCCCGGCCGCCAGCCGTTCGAGACCATCGACATGCCCTACGGGCCGCAAACCCTGTGGCCGGACCACTGCGTCCAGGGCACCGTCGGGGCGGCGTTCCACGACGATCTCGATACCACCCGCGCCGAACTCATCGTGCGCAAGGGCTTCCGCGCCGGGG
>RFLL01000418.1 GCA_003693905.1 Alphaproteobacteria bacterium | reverse complement strand
CGCCCCCCTCGGCCGCCTCCCCCCGCGGCTGCCTTCCGGACGCCGTCGCCGAGGCCGGCTCCCCGAGCGCGTCGGTGTCTTCCGCAGCGTCGGCGGCGTCGGCGCGGCACGGGCCTCGCGGCGGGCGGCACGGCCGCGCCGGCGCGGCGATTCCATTTCGGGGCGGGTCATTGCTCTTGCCTTCCCTGATCGCGAACCTGTGCCAGAACTTCGAGAATCGCGGCAAGTCCGTAGTCGCGTTCACGTTCCAACGCCGCAATGCTGCGCCCGGTGGCGACGGCGGCGCACCCTTCGACCATGCGTGCGCGCAACTCGGCCGTCAGCGGCGGCGCTTCGAGGCGGGTCCACGGTTCCTGCAACGCGGGCCCGAAATGGTCGAGCATGGCGCCCATGCCGCCCGCCCCACCGGCCAGATGAAACGTCAGGCACGGCCCCATCAGCGCCCAGCGCAGGCCGGGACCATGGGCGATGGCGGCATCGATCTCCGCCACCGTCGCCTCGCCGGCCGCGACCATGTGCAACGCCTCGCGCCACAACGCATCCTGAAGACGGTTGGCGATGAAGCCCGGCAATTCGCGCTGCATGACCAGCGCATATTTGCCGGTCGCGCGGTAGAACGCCGCCGCCCAAGCCACCGCCGCGGGGTCGCTGCGCGCGCCGCCGACGACCTCGACCAGGGGGATCAGGTAAGGCGGATTGAACGGATGCCCGACGACGGTGCGGCCCGGATGGCGACAGCGCACCTGCATGTCGCTCATCGCCAAGCCCGAGGTGCTCGACAGCAGCACCACATCGGGCGCGGCCGCGGCGTCCATGGCGTCGAACAGAGCGACCTTCCGGTCCAGGTTTTCAGGCGTGCTTTCCTGGACCACATCGGCCTCGGCCACCGCCTCGGCCAGCGTTGCGGCAAAATGCAGGCGTGCAGGTGCCGCCCCCGGCGCCAGACCCGATCGCTCCAGAACCGGCCACACATCGGTGATGCGCGCGCGCAGGCGCTCCTCCGCGCCCGGAGACGGATCGAACGCCACGACGTTGAGACCTGCACGTAAGAAGTGCGCCGCCCAACCGCCGCCGATGACCCCGGTGCCGATGACCGCCACCCGGCGCACCTCCTCTGCCTGACAGCGGATCATCCGTGCGACCCCGTTCTCCCGCTCTCTCGATCTCAGGATGGCGACGGCAGGCCGAGCACATCGCGTGCCGCAGCCGGCGCCAGGACGCGCGCGCCCAGAAGCTCGATGATTGCGACCGCGCGCTCGACGAGCTGTGCATTGCTGGCGAACACGCCCCGGTCGAGATAGAGGTTATCTTCCAGCCCGACGCGCACGTGCCCGCCGAGCAGAACCGCCTGGGCAACCATCGGCATTTCCATGCGCGAGATGCCGAACCCGGCCCACACCGCACCGGACGGCAACAGATCGACCATGGCCTTCATCGCCGCGGTCCCGGCCGGAGCGCCCCAGGGAATGCCGAGGCAGATCTGATAGAGCGGTGGCGCTTCGATCAACCCTTCGGCGACCAGATGGTTGGCCAGACGCACATGGCCGAGGTCGAAACATTCGAGCTCCGGCTTGACGCCACAGGCGCGAACCCGCTCCGCCATGACGCGCAGGTAGGGTGCAGGGTTGATATAGACCCCGTCGCCGAAATTGAGGCTGCCGCAATCAAGACTGCAAATCTCCGGCCGCAGGGATTCGACGTGGGCCAGGCGTGCCTTGGGGCCGATCATGTCGGTACCCGGACCGCCGATGGCGGGGTCCTTTTCATCGGGAAAGAAATCACCGCCCATGCCGGCGGTCAGATTGAGGATGACATCGCAACCGCTGTCGCGGATCCGTGCCACCACCTCGCCAAACAGGGCCGGATCCCGGCTCGGCGTACCGGTTTCGGGATCGCGCACGTGAATGTGAACGACGGCGGCGCCCGCCGCGGCCGCCTCGATCGCGGCGGCGGCGATCTGGCGTGGCGTCACGGGAATGGCCGGATGCTTTGCAACGGTATCGCCGGCCCCGGTTACGGCGCAGGTGACGATCACGTCTCGGTTCATGACCCGCCTCATGCAGGTAAGCATGCTGGGTTCCAGCTCACGCTATCGCAGTGACGGGCGAATACTTGCAGCCGATCGGCGCGTTCTTGACCGCATGCGCCACCGCAACGGCAATGCAGGACGCCGAAGAAAAAAAGCGCTTCGACACGCCGAAGGCGGGCGATGAAGACAGGGCGGCGAAATCGGGCAGAAGAACCCGGCAAAGGTCACCGACGGGTTCGAATCAGGGGGCTCCCGGTGAGCGAGGCGCGGCTACTTGCGGCGGAACTCCGCCAATGCCATCCGCTTGTAGGCGGCAACAAGCGCATCGCCTTCCCCGCGCTCGACGGAGATGGCCAGACGCATCGTCGCTTCGCCAAGGTGCATGATCAGGAATGCCGCCGTGGATATGGCCCGAGGGTCGGATGCGGGCCGGACACGCCGCCATGCATCGGCCAGGACGGCGCCATTTGCTCGACTGTCGGCAAGCTCCATATCCCTGAGCCCCTTGTCAGCCTGCACGCCCGAGTGGATATCGCGCACCACCGGCTCGGCAACAAAGATCTGATAATAGGTATCCACAAGCCGGCTGAAGGCCTCGCAAAGCTCGTCCACCGTCGTCACATGGGCAAGCTCTGCTTCGATGCATGCACGGCCTTCGGCGCCATAGCGCTCGGCCAATGTCCGGATGATCGCGCTCTTGTCCGGAAAGTACTGGTACAGCGAACCGATGGAGATTCCCGCCCTCTGCGCCACCTCGCTCATGCGCATGGCGTCGCTGCCCTTTTCGGCGATTATTTCAGTCGCACAATCGAGAATGCGTGCCACACGCTCGCGGCTGCGGCGTTGAGTCGGGATACGGCGAACGGCGGTCCGGATTTCCGAATTTTTCGCCGCGCCGGAGGTCATGTTTTTCATCGAACCTCTTTTTTTTCGGGAAATCGTGTCCGAACGATTTTCATTGACTCGAGTCCGAATATGAGAGTTTATCACATTCGTAAATGTGAGCAACTCTCATATATGAAGGGACGGCAGAATGACCTACACACGAACCAGGCAGCCAATCCTCGTCCTCGGCGGCACCGGCAAAACGGGAAACCGCGTGGTACGCCGCCTTGAGGCGCGCGGCCATGCGGTGCGCATCGGATCGCGTTCGCACGAACCGCGGTTCGACTGGGACGATGCCGCAACGTGGGACCGCGCGGTGCAGGGCATACGCGCCGTGTACATCACCTATCAGCCGGATCTGGCCGTCCCCGGGGCGGTCGAGACCGTCCGCTCATTCGCCGAGACGGCGCTGAAGGCCGGGGTGCGGCGCATGGTGCTGCTTTCCGGCCGGGGCGAAGAAGAAGCCGAGCGCGCGGAACAGGCGCTCCAAGACACCGGGGCCGAGTGGACGATCGTGCGGGCAAGCTGGTTTGCGCAGAATTTCAGCGAAAGCTTTCTCCTCGACGCGCTCCGGACCGGCGAGGTCGCCCTGCCCGCGGGCCCGACGAAGGAACCGTTCATTGATGCGGAAGATATCGCCGATGTCGTGGTGGAAGCGCTGACGGATGCCTCGCACATCGGCCGACTTTACGAGGTGACCGGGGCCCGCCTGCTGACCTTCGCCGACGCAATCGGGGAGATTTCCGAAGCAAGCGGCAGGGCCATCCGTTACCGGGAGATCGCAGCGGAGGACTACGCCGCGCAGCTTGCGGCACACGGCGTTCCGAACGCGTACGTATCGCTCGTGACGTATCTTTTCACGACCGTTCTCGACGGCCGCAACGCGCGCCGGGGCGACGGCGTGCAGCGCGCTCTCGGCCGCGAACCACGGGACTTTGCCACCTATGCCCGGGAAACCGCGACAACCGGCGTCTGGAACATCGGATGACGGCCGTTGCATGGTCCGACGCGCTCGCCGTTTCCACGGCACTGGGCGCCGCCGTGGTTGCGGGGATCTTCTTCGCCTTCTCCACCTTCGTCATGAAGGCTCTTGGCCGCCTGCCGCCCGCCCATGGAATCGCGGCCATGCAGTCTATCAACACGGCGGTTCTCAATCCCTGGTTCTTCGCCGTTTTTTTCGGAACGGCACTGGGCGCAGCAGTTCTCGGCCTGCTGGGGCTCCTCTCGTGGGGAACCTCCGAATCGGCTTTCTTGTTCGCCGGCAGCGTACTTTATCTGATCGGCTGCATCGTGGTGACCATCGGACTCAACGTCCCGCTCAACAACGAACTGGCCGTCATCCAACCGGGCGCAACGCAAAGCGCAGAAACGTGGGCCCGGTATCTTTCGCTGTGGACCACCTGGAACCATCTTCGCACCGTCGCCTCCCTCGCGGCTGCGGCATCATTCTTGGCGACCTGATGCCTGACGACCTGACGCCCGTGGGCCGACGTCCCGTCGCAGTGTAGGAAAAGCGCCAGATGATGCGGTGTTTGCCCTCGGAAAATCGCCTCCGGCCGCGGGAATGCATCTCACGATTGCACAAGCCGGCCGACGTGCCCGGAGACCGGCCAGCCGCGGCGGTCACAAAGAACGGGGGACCGGTTGCGGTCCCCCGTTCTGCCAGCAACACCCGAACCGGCCCACTCGGGTGTTGAAGGCCCGACTGACAATTCACTGATACACGCATTACGTGTGTTCCAGAAATTATACTCTCATCACATGTGATGAACATTTCCTTAACCACACCTTGAAACATGCGTCACGGTGAAGCTGTCGGGTGAAAGGTGTCCGAGCCTGTGGAAGATCCGTGACGAAATGAGGCGATGCCGCCGATGCCGACACTTCTTGGTAGATGCAACATTAAAATTGCGATGTCAATTATTGTGGGCGTAAAAGCAGATTCAAATATTCTGTATTTATCAAAAATAAAATTCCCGAATTTCCTGCATATCTATTTCTTACTTCGTTAAATTCCCTTTAACTGTTGCAACATTACATTACGGGGTCGGCATATGACCGTGCACCGTGACAACGCGGGGAGTCGTGCCAGCACGAGGCAGAACGGACGAAAGATTCGCCCGGCCTCTCCGGCCACCGCCACTCCCGCCCCTCGTCACGCGAGCGCGGCAAGCAACCGACATGCGGCGTGTGTGAGGCAAAGGGTCCCGGTGCAGTGCGATGCGGGTAATAGCGTTTGCGTCCCAGAAAGGTGGCTCGGGCAAGACGACCTTGGCCGGCCATGTAGCCGTTCAGGCCGAACGAGTAGGGGCCGGCCCCGTTGCCATCATCGATACCGATCCCCAAGGCAGTCTCGCCGACTGGTGGAACAGCCGCCAAGCGGACACGCCGGTCTTTGCCCAGACCTTCATCTCGCGCCTGGCCGAAGACGTGCGACAGATGGGGGAACTAGGCATCGAGCTTCTGATCTTCGATACCCCCCCGGCGATCACCGCAACGATCGAGCAGGTGATCCGCCTGTGCCATCTGGTCGTCATCCCGACCCGGCCCAGTCCTCATGATCTGCGCGCCGCCGGGGCCACCGTCGACCTGTGCGAGAAGCTGGGCAAGCCGCTGGTCTTCGTGCTGAACGGCGCCACGCCACGGGCGCGGATCACCGCCGAAGCGGCAATTGCCCTGTCCCAGCACGGCACGGTCGCCCCGGTCACCATCCATCACCGGACCGAATTCGCGGCCAGCATGATCGACGGTCGCACGGTCATGGAGATTGCCTGCAACCCGCGCTCGGTCGAAGAGATCGAGGACCTGTGGGATTACTTGGCCGACCGCTTGGAACGGTGCACGCGCCGCCCGGAGGACGATGACGCGCGTCTCGGCGGGCGCCGGTACGGACTGCTGACTGCATCGCGCAGCGAAACGGCCTGACCATGACCACGCCCCTGATGAAGGTCGCCAACCTCACCGGTGCGCTGCTCAGCCGCAAAGGTCTGGCACGTCCCACCGCCACGGCCACCACCGATGCCCGCACGATCCCCGAGAACGCGCCGATCGAACCACCGCGCAATGCCGCCTGGCTGACGCTGGCGCCGTTGCATCCGCGCGCCGCCCGCCGTGCAGCGGCAAAAAGCAGGGCTGCAACGGTTGCGACCAGAGCCGAGGACAGAAACAGGCGGGTGCACGTGTCGCTACGCCTTGAACGTGCCAAACACGGCGCCTTGAAACGGCTCGCGGCAGCGACTCACCGCACACAGCAGAGCCTGCTTGAGGAAGCCGTCGATTCCCTGCTGGCGCAACACCCGCCACACGATGCCGCGGGGACGCGACGCACGCCGCACCGTCATGACACGACGTAGAAACCAGGAGACGCCCGGCATGACCAGGGCCGAGCACAACCGCGACAAGGTCGCCGAGCCGACGAGCGCCGTCATGGTCGATCCGGACGAAGATGCCGCACCGGACCAGCCCGGTGCACCGGACAGCCAGATCAATGCCAGGTCGGAACGCCGCGCCGCGCCGGGATCGTTGATGTCGCTCAAGATCCGCCGGCGCACGCCGCAGGCGCGCAAGCAGCCGCTCGAGCCCCGACCCCGAGCCCGAT
>RFLL01000417.1 GCA_003693905.1 Alphaproteobacteria bacterium | reverse complement strand
GGCCAACGAGGCGCTGGCGCGCTTGCGCGAGGGCCGGGTCCAGGGGGCGATCGTCCTGAGCATGGAGGACGCCGGAAACGGCTGACGGCAGGCCCTGATTTCAGGCCCCCTGCTTGTTTCAGGTCCTGCTTGTTTCAGGTCCCGACCTACGGTCCGTTGTAGTGCACCGTGCCCAGGGCGCGGATATCGTAACCGCCCATCTGATCGGCGCGGGCGCGAAAGGCATCCGTGCGCGCAAAGGCGAACAGCGTCTGCACCGGAGGCTCGAAATAGTCGCGCCGGCGCAGCAGAAGGTCATAGCGCTCCTCGGCCAGCGGAACGAAATCGAGCTTCAGCGACCGCGCCACCGCTTCGACCGCCAGACCGGCATCGGCCCGGCCTTCCAGAATCGCCAGCCCGAGGTCGGTTTCGCCGTGGGCGGTCTCATCGACCACGTTAAGCGCCGCAAAGGTCAGCCCGGCTCGCTCCAGCAGATGCGCCAACAGAAGGTGACTGCCCGCCTCGCGCTGGCGGCGGACCACACGCAGCCCCTTGGCGGCAAGGTCGTGCAGGCCCGCGACGCCGTGCGGGTTGCCGGCCGCGACCACCAGCCCCTGCCGCCGGCGCGCCCATTCCAGCAGCACCACGCCGCGGCCGGCCGCGGCGCGATGCGCCAGACCGGCGCCGAGGGCCGGGACATTGTACGTACCGCTTTCGGGATCGAGCAGATGCAAACCGGCGATCACCGCCTCCCCAGCCGCGAACCGGCGGATGCCGTCCAGGCTGCCGCCGGGCAGCAGCGCCAGCCCGCAACCGCTTTCCTTCGCTGCCCAGTCGAGCAGCGGATCATGGCTGCCGGCGATCACCGGCGGCGGATGGGCAGGCGATGCGATCTCTCCTTCCGCGTTCTCGACCAGCCACAGGTCGATCAGCGCGCGCGGGAACAGCCACTTTCCCGTCACCCGCGTACACGGGATCGCACGCTGACGCACCAGCTCGTAGACCCGCCGCTCCTTGATGCGCAGGTAGGCGGCGACTTCCCTGGTCGTCAGAAAGTCGGGGCCGTCATGCGATTGCGTCGGATTGTTCGTCATCGACCGGAAGTATAGTCGCCAATGCCGTCATGACCGCATACATTTTGGGGTCGTCTGTATGCCCCGTGGGCCGTATAGATGATACCTCGTCGCGGCAGAGGAACCGAACCAGGCACAGAAGAACAAGAGGAGTTCCCGTGGGAGGCATGCACATCGACGGCCGGCGTGTTCTGGTCTGCAATTGCGAGGAGACCATGCCCGTTGACGCCGGGCGCCTGCGCAAGGCCTGCGCAGCCCTGGGCGCCGAAGGCGTCGACGGGCTCGACATCAACCGCCAGCTTTGCCGGGCGCAACTCGCCAACTTTCAGCAGGCGCTCGGCGACGGTGAGCCGGTTCTGGTTGCCTGCACGCAAGAAGCACCTCTTTTCAGCGAGTTGGCGGCCGAAGCCGATTCACAGGCCGAACTTCGCTTCGTCAATATCCGCGAGCGCGCCGGATGGTCCGAACAGGCCACGGCGGCGATCCCAAAGATGGCGGCGCTGCTGGCCGAAGCCGCCCTCGACATACCGCCGACACCGGCGGTGGAATTGAAATCGGGCGGCGTGTGCCTGGTCTACGGTCGCGACGAACGGGCCATCGAGGCCGCCAAGCAGCTGGCCGGACGCCTCGATGTCACCGTCCTGTTGAGCGACCCGGACGAGATTCTGCCGCCGGCCACGATGGACGTCCCGATCTTCCGCGGCACCATCGTGCGGGCCGGCGGGCATCTGGGCGGGTTCCGCATCACGGTGAACGACTATGCACCGGCGGTGCCGTCGTCGCGGCAGGTGCTGAGCTTCGACCGTCCGCGCAACAACGTCACGTCCGAATGCGACCTGATCCTCGACCTGTCGGGCGGCACGCCGCTGTTCAGCGCCGGCGAACGCCGCGACGGGTACTATCGCCCCGACCCGGGCGACCCGGTGGCGGTGCAAAAAGCGCTGTTCCGGCTCACCGACATGGTCGGCGAGTTCCAGAAACCGCGCTACGTCAAGTTCGACGCCGCCATCTGCGCCCATGCCCGCAGCGGCAAAACCGGGTGCACCCGGTGTCTCGACGTCTGTTCGACCGGCGCCATTACGCCGGGCCCGGAACACGTCACCATCGACCCGCTGATCTGTGCCGGATGCGGCGTCTGCGCCAGCGTCTGCCCCACCGGCGCGGCGACGTACCAGTTCCCCGCCGGCGATGCGCTGTATCAGCGCCTGCGCACCCTGCTCGGCGGCTATCACGCGGCCGGTGGAGAAGCGCCGGTGCTGCTGCTGCACGATACCCGTCACGGCGAGGAGATGATCGACGCCATCGCCCGCACCGGGCGCGGTCTGCCCGCGGCCGTATTGCCGTTCGCCCTCAACGAGGTGACCCAGATCGGGCTCGATTTCCTGACCACGGCGCTGGCCTATGGCGCGGCCCAGATCTGCATCCTGATCGAGGCCCGCAAACGTGACGAAATCGCCGGTCTGGCGGCGCAGATCGGTCTGACCGAAACGGTGATGGAGGGTCTCGGCTACGGCGGCGGGCGCATTCACGTCATCGACGAAGCCGATCCGAGCGCGGTTGAAACGATGCTCTACGATCTGAGCCCGCGTCCAGCGGCCCCTTCCGGGACCTTTCTGCCGATGGGCGGCAAGCGCACCCGCACCATGCTGGCGCTGCGCCATCTGCACGCGCACGCGCCGAACCCGGTCGAGATCCTGCCGCTGCCGCCCGGCGCCCCGTTCGGCACGGTCGAAGTCGACGTGGCCGGATGCACCATGTGTCTGGCCTGCGTCGGGGCCTGCCCGACGGGGGCGCTGCTCGACGATCCCGACCGGCCGTGG
>RFLL01000416.1 GCA_003693905.1 Alphaproteobacteria bacterium | reverse complement strand
GTCGAGCCCTGCGCGCGCGTGGCGTTGCCGGGGCCCTTGTCTCCATCGTCGCCATCATCGCCATCGTCGCCATCGTCTCCGTCGTCCGGGGCCGGCATGTGTTCGGAGGTGAAATCCTGAAACTTGCCGCCGGGACCGGGCACCAAGGCCTCGGGGGCGACCTCGACGATGTCGAGCGGCCATCCGTGCGCGCCGGCCGCCATGCCCCAGGCCGTGCGGATGCGCCCTGCGAACGCGGCCGGCAGCGGGGCGACCACGCCCAGGCGCAGGGTAAAGCGATTGTCCCGGTCCTGATGAAGCTGGAACTTGCGCAACGGGGCGGCAAGTTCCGCCGGCATCTCCTCCAGCGCCGTGCGCACCGCGCCCACCGCCGCCAGTGTCCCTTCGGGCAGATAGGCGATGCGGCTGTAGCGCCCGAGGATGTCGCCGAAGCCGGGCAGGGTGCGCCCGCATGGGCACGGCCCGCCCACCGCTTCGGCCAGGTCGTCGGTATCGTAACGGATCAACGGCATGGCCGCGTTGTTGAGGGCGGTGACGACGATGCGCCCGCGCCGGCCCGGCGGTACCGGATTTCCGGACGGGTCGACGACCTCGACCAGACAGTGTTCGGTGTGGACGTGATAGCGTCCGGCCCGACAGCGCACGGCCACCAGCCCGATTTCGTTTAGGCCATAGTTCTGAAACACCGGCGCGGCGAAGGTGCGTTCGATACGCCGGCGCATCGACGGGGTCAATTGCTCGGAAATCGCCATCGTCGCTTCGATGCTGGCGGCCGGCGTGGCCCCCCCGGTGGCCAGGCACAGATGCTCAAGCGTTTCCGAATAGGTGGCAAGATAGCGCGGACGTTGCGCACGCAACCAGGCGATCTGAGCTTCGACCGGGTTGGTGACGTTGAAACCCAGCCACGGGCCGGTTTCGAAAAAGGACCCGACATAGCGCCAGCGATTCATATACACGGTGGCCCCGTCCGGGTTTTCCGGCTGCCCGCGGCGGCGGGGAAGCTGGCTGGCCAGGCGAATGAAGGCGAGACTGCCCAGCGGGTCGAACCGGAACCAGCGATAGCCGCGTTGGGCCAGGATGCTGAACATGCGGTTGCTGCGCACGGTGTGGAGGATGCGCGCCGGCTGTCCGGTGGTTCCCGACGACGTGAACACGCCGTACAGGCGTTCGCCGCGCGGCAGGCGCGCCGGGCGCAGACGCACCGCGTTGCGCCGTATCGCCGCCTTGTCGAGCAGCGGCAGTCGCGGCAGATCGGCCACGGCGGCGATGTCGCCGGGGGTCAGGCCGCGGGCGGCGAAAAGGTCGCGGTAGTAGGGGATCTCGGCCGCGGCATAGGCGATCAGACGACGCAGGGCGGCGTCCTCGGCGGCGGACTGGGCCGCCGGGGGGCGAAATTCGTTGGCAACCAGACGGTCGAAGTCGGACAGACCGGCAAACTGCGGGCGCAGGCGCCAAGCGGCCTGGATCGCCCGCTCGCGCGCCAGATCAGTTGCATCCACGCCCTGTTCTTGGCCCGCCATGGCGCGGTTCCTCACACTGGCGAGACGACGTGCGGCCCCGGGCGCCCCTCGCCGAAGGCGACGCCCAGAGTCCAGGCCAGGATGGTCACGGCCAGAAACGGCAGACAATAGCACGTCTGCCACCGCGATACGCGCCACGCCGTGCGCAGCACGAGCCGCATGCGGCGGACGAACAGGCCCGGCACGTTGGCGGCGAACAGCGGCGAGTCCACCGGATGGCGCAGCGGATAGGTGCGCACCGTGCGCAGATAGATGTCGCGAAACGGTCCACCCCAGTACCAGCTGTGACGGCAGGTGCGCAGCAGCGAGCTGCGCGGTGCATGGGCCACCGGCAGCGAACGCTCGAAATAGATCGGGTAGCCGGCGCGCAGGATGCGGGTCTGGATCTCGAAATCCTGCATCACCCGTACCGATTCGTCGAAGCCGCCGACACGCGTGAACACGCCGCGCGGCATGACGATGCTGACCGTCGGCTGAAACAGCCGCGTCGGACCCGACGGCCGACATTCGCTCCAGTTGAACCAGCACGCGAAATGATCGGCGATGGCAATCGGGTGCCAGTGCCATTCCGGCGGCAGGACGATGGGCCCGCCGATGACGCCGAAACGCCGCCGGCGCCGAACGGCGGCAATCAGGCGGATCAGAAAATCCGTATCCAACGGCCGCGCATCCGAATCGATGAACCACAACAGCTCGCCACGCGCCGCGGCAGCGGCGGCGTTGCGCGCCGGTCCGGCGCCGATGGTGGTGCTGTGGACGACGTGCACGCCGTGGCGGTGCAGAACGTTCAGGGTATCGTCGGCGGACTCCTGATAGCCGGCGATGATCTCCGTGCGCCACCCGGGCACCGGGCGCAGGCGCGCCAGGGCGTGCAACAGCGCCTCCAGCGTGCGGGCCTGGTTGCGGGTCGGAATGATGATGCTGAGAAGTTTCTCGGCCATGCCTTGGACGATCCCGGGATGCGGCATATCAGGATGCCGGATCCGGTTTAACGGCGGGTTAGGCGCTGCCTTCCGCGGGCGACGGAGGAGGCAGCTCGCACTTGAAGTCCTCGAACTTGCCGCCGGGGCCGCGCGGGATCGCATCGCGGTAGATGAGCGCGATCTCGAACGGATGGCCGATGCGATCGACGACGATTCGGCGCAGCTCGGCCTCCTCTCCGGCCGTGAGCGGCCGGTCGACGACCAGATGCAGCTCCAGCCGCTGCAACGCCGTCTGCACCATCTGGTACTGCCGGATCGCGGGAATGTTCGTGTACCATGGTTCGCCGATCAGCGGCCACGCCTCGCCGCCGCCGGGCAGGCGCAGCATGTTGCGCACGCGCCCGGTGATCCGGGTCAGGACCGGCAGGCCGCGTCCGCACGGGCACGGGCGGCCCGGCACGGCGTAGTCGCCGATATCGTAGCGGAGGAGCGGCATGGCGAAATTGTGCAGGGGCGTCACCACGATCCGCCCGGCGCGCCCCGGCGGGCACGGGGCGCCGGCCTCGTCGAGCATTTCGACCAGCACCCCTTCGGCCTGGACGTGATAGTGGTCGTGATCCGGACACTGCAACGCCATGTAGCCGACTTCGCGGGCGCTGTACATGTCGCAGACCTTGATGCCCCAGGTCGCTTCGACCTCGGCCCGGGTCTCGGGGCTCAGAACCTCGGACAGGGTGCGTGCCTGACGCAGCCGGGGCAGGGCGATACCGGCCTCGCGGCAATGACGCGCGAGCGCCCGCAGCGCCGAGGGGAAGGTCAGCAGATAATCCGGATCCGCCCGCGCCAGCCACTGCGCCTGCTGCTCGGTGCTGGTCATGACGCTCAGGCCGACGGCCGGGCCGGTGTGATAGAGGGCGGCGATCGGAAAGCCCCACGAACGCAGGCGCAAGCCGGCGGGGTAAAGCCCCTTGCCGGTGGCAAATCCGCGGATCGAGGCCAGGACCCCGCGCGGATCGCGCCGGTGCCACAGGTGTTCGCGCACACTGAAGGCGGCCCACAGAAGCTGGGTCATCCGCGTGCCCAGGGATTCGATCGGCTTGCCGGTCGAGCCGGAGCTGGACTGTCTGTGGATCGGCCCGTGTCCGGCCGGCAGGACATCGGCATGCAGCGCCGTTCCTGCGGCCTGGATGTCGTCGCGGGTCATGATCGGAATCCGCGCCCACTCGTCCGGGTACAACGTCCGCCCGGGTCGGATGCGGATGCCGGCCTCGTCAAGGCGGGCGCGGTGGAACGGCACGTGCTTGGCGGCGTGGGAGAGCAGCACCGAAGCCTGGCGCAATTGCTGCTCCAGCAGGCGTTCGGGCGCCCACCATTGAGTGTGTTCGAGCTGTTGCAGGAGAGCAAGAAGACCGGCTGCGGCGGCCGCCGGCACGGCCGGCCATGTCACGTCCTGGATGGCGGAGCGCGGAAGCGCGAACCCGCCTCCTTCAATCTCGCTCATCGCTGCCGGCCGGGCGCGGTCCGGCTCAATGCCCGGGCGTGGATCCGGCGCCGGGTTTCAGCACGAAACGGCGGTCGCAGTAGGGACAGTCGATCGCCCCCTTGCCGTTCATGTTGAGCCACACCCGGGGATGGCCGAGCGGCCCGCCGTTGCCGTCGCAACTGACCACGGGGGAATCGACCTCGACGATTTCGGGCGGGTCGGGGGGCTGGGCTCCGCAAGTCCGGGTCTCGGGGATCTGGGTCACGGTCGTGGTCTCCCGTTTTATTGCCGCTGGGCGAATCATCGCCGTCCATCCTGCCGGCCGCCGCGGATGATAGCGATTGACGCGGGCTGATCAATGGCCATCAACGGTCTCTCCGCTCGTTGCCGGGGGGACTTCGCATTTGAAATCCTCGAACTTGCCGCCGACACCGCGGGGGATCGCGTCGAGATAGCCGAAGGTGATGCGCATCGGCTCGGCAAGGCGTGCTGCAATGCGCGTGCGCACCGTGGCCTCGTCGGCAGCGGTAAAGGCACGCGCCGCGACGATGCGGAATTCGAGGTGATCGGGCGCATGCTGCACGATCTGGAACTGGCGCACCGGCAGGCCCTCGTACCAGTCGTTGACGAACGTCGGCGCGATGCGCGCACCCGAAGGCAGAACCAGCATGTTGCGCACCCGCCCGATCACCCGGCGCAGCACCGGCAGGCCGCGTCCGCACGGGCACGGCGCACCGACTTCGGCATAGTCGCCGATGTCGTAGCGGATGAGCGGCATGGCGAAGGCGTGCAACGGGGTGACGACGACACGCCCCGTCTCGCCTGGGGCGCAAGGGTGCCCGTCGGGATCGAGGATTTCGAGCAGGATGGTTTCCGCCTGTACGTGATAATGGGGATGATCGGGACATTGCAGGGCGAGATAGCCGGTTTCCTGGGCGCTGTAGATGTCGGCGATGCCGACGTTCCAGGTCGCGCGCACCGCAGTGCGGACCTCGGGCCGCAGGATGCCGCCGAGCGTCCCGACACCGCGCAGGTCGGGCAGTGCAACACCGGTGGCGGTGGCATGACGGACCAGCTCGTGCAGGTTGGACGGATTGGTCAGCAGATATCCCGGATTCTCGCGCTGCAACCAGTCGAGCTGCCGGGCAAGCGGAACTTCGGCGCTGAGCATCACCGCCGGGCCGGTCGCATGGATCAGGCCGGTGCCGCGGCCCCAGGCGCGGTAGCGTACGTCGCGGGGGTAAGGCGCCTGCCCGGGCGCCACGCCGCGGATCACCGCCAGCTTGGCCGTCAGATCGCGCCTCTGCCACATGTGGTCGCGCAGGGTGAGACAGTTCCACAAGGTCTGCTGCAATGCCGTCTTGACGGCGCTGAGCGGCCGCCCGGTCGATCCCGACGTCGTGACGGTGGCCAGCGCTCCGTGGCCGCGCGGTACCCGGGTACTGTGC
>RFLL01000415.1 GCA_003693905.1 Alphaproteobacteria bacterium | reverse complement strand
GTCCAGGGTCGGATCGCCATCGACGTCGACGCTGCCGATGCCGAAGAACTCGTTCTTGTAGCCGCGAACCTGCAGACGCAGCGGCTCCTCTGCCGAAACATAGTTCGGCAGAGCGATCGCGCCGGCCAGCAGGGCCGTGGTGCCGAGCAGAAGTTGCTTCCTCATTGTGCTCCGCCTCTCCTCTCTCAAAATACCCCGAAACACTGTCGGATCCCTGCCGAGCTGTCCCGTGTCGAACCGTTGCACACGCCCGCCGGTCAGGGTGCGGATGTCCCCCCAAAGAACCGAAAACTCAGGAAAGACGTGCCATAAGGGCCAAAAACCGCGCCAAGCGTCAAGCCGGCAAGGCCTTTCGCTGTGTTGATCCATCAACACTGTGGCATTTTTGCCACGCCCTCTTATCAAAGCGTTTCCAGATGCTTGCCGGGATGTCCGGCACCCGGCTGCAAAGGGTTGGCTGAGGCGGGATGGGGCCGGGCCCGCCACGCCGGAAGCAGGTGCGGGTGACGGGAAAATGCAACTTTCACGCCCGGGGTGCACGGCAACAAGAAGGCACGGACGGCCGAACGCGCGAGAAAAATTGAAACGAAGAAAGAAGCGGGCAAAGAAAAAAGAAAAAGGGGGCGGAATGCCCGCCCCCTTGTGCAAGATCCCGTGTTCCAATCGTGGATCAGAACGAGACACTGAGGCCGAGGATGCCGTAGGTCGCATCCGATTCGACGCCGGTTTCGTCTTCGTACTTGGCATAGAAAAGCGAGAACGACGTGGTGATGCCCGGCCCGAGGGCGTAGGACACCGCGCCGACGACCGAGTCGACTTCGTCTTCGTTGGTGTTTGCGGTCAGATCCTCTTCCTCGCCGTGGAAGTAGGTGACGCTCACCCCCCACGGACCGGTCGAGTAGCTGGCCCCGGCATCCCACGCCTGACCTTCGGTCGAGGTCGTGCCGCCCGCGTTCTGCAGGCCGTCGAGCTGGTTGACGTAGGAGCCGGCGATCGTGAAGCCGGCAAAGCCGACGCTGGCCCCGACCTTGACGATCTGCGGATCGTCACCGCTCACGTTTCCGTTCGGCTCCGAACCGTGCTCGTAGCCGCCGGCCACGGCGACGTCGACGCCGTTGAAGCTCTGCTTGAAGTTCAGGCCGACACCGAAGATGTCGGTGACTTCGGTGCTGTCCGAGCTGTCGTCGGTGACGCCACTTTTCGGATCACCGCTGCCAAGTGCGTTGGTCGGCGCATAGCCGGCCACGAACTGGAAGCCCGAGAACCGCGGCGACAGATAGCTGATCTGGAAGGTGTCGTTGGTCAGCGTCGCGTTGGTGGTCAGGCCCGTGCGCCGGAAGCCGAGGTTGATACCGGTCGGCGCCACCGCAAAGGCGGTGATCCAGCCGGAGTTGATCGGAATGCCGACACCCGGGGCGGTGACACCCCAGAAGGTGGTGTACTCGGCCAGGTTTTCCGAACCGATGACCAGCTTGCCGAAATCGCCCTGAACGTAGGTGTAGGCCTCGTCGATGTCGTCGCTGGTGGCACCGAAGGCTTCGAGCTCGATCTGGACACCGACCGTCAGGCCGTTGTCGAGCGTGGTGCTGCCGCGAAACTGGACTTCACCGTCGCTGAAGTTCGACGTCGTGCCGTCGAGGGTGGGGTCGGTGTCGACGTCGACGCCGCCGATGGCGAAGAATTCGTTCTTGAAGCCGCGAACCTGCAGACGCAGCGGCTCCTCCGCCGAGGCATACCCCGGCAACGCAACGGCCCCGACAAGCAGGGCCGTGGTCCCATACAGCAGTTCTTTGCGCATTTTACTCCGCCTCTCTAGAGATACGAAAGACACAAACACAAGCACTGCCGGCACCATGCCGGCAGAGCTCAGGCATCTCCCTCTCCCTAAAGAGCCAAAGCTCTGATCGGGAATAGAGGCGAATTAGACATGAACGGTCAAGCGCCCGCGCCAGGCAGGACCCTCGACGGCCCGCAGATGTGATATTTTTGCCACGCTGGCGCATGACTCGCGCCCGACGCGGGGGGCCGCCGGCGGAAGCGGATCACCGCCGCACGTGCGGCGGGGCGGGCGGAGGCACGCCGGCGCGCTGGCGCTCGGCCATCAGGCGTTCGCGCAGCGCCTGTTCCGCCGGGCCGTAGAAAAAGCCGAGCAGCACGAACCGCCGCCCCCGGGTGACCCGCGTCGCCTCGTGCAGAAGCGCACAGGAAAAGACAATCGCCCCGCCCGTATCCACGGTATAGAGGTCGGGCCCGTATTCGGGAAAGCGCAGGTACCCGCCTTCGTATTCGCCGGCGTTCAGGTTGATCGACGCGGCGAAGCGCCGGTGGGCGGTATAGGGGGTGGTATCGTCGCGGTGGGGCCGGAAATGGCCGCCGTCCGCGGCCGTGTAACAGCCCATGCGCAGCGTCTCGGCATGGGTGACCCGGAAAGCAAAGGCGCGGCGCACCTGGGGCAGCAGCCGGCGCCGGAAAATGGTGAACAGCTCCTGCGCTTCCGGTCCGTCGTCGGCCAGGGCCACATCCTCGCGCACCTTGGTCTGGCGCACCGGCACGTTGGCGCCGTGTGCGGCGCTGGCCACGCCGCCGGTGTAACGATCGCCGGTTTCCCAGAACCGGATCAGGCGGGCGCAATGGTCGCGGCTCAGCACATCGGGGACGATGAGGACCGGCGCCTGCCTGGTAATGATGCGCGCCTCTGCGGCCTCGAGGCGCTCGGCGCACAGGCGCCAGGCCGCCTCGAGCGTCGCGCCGAGATCGGCGTCGGCCGCAGGGTCGTGGATGGCTGCGATCCGCTGCGCCGGATCGACCACGACCAGGCGCAGCATCGAGGCCGGCGGCGCCATCTCCAGGGCCCGGCCGATGGCAAATTCGTCGTCGCACAGGACGGGAAACGACAGGTCCAGCCGCGCGGCCAAGGCGAAATTGTCGGCAGCCGGCCCCGGCGTGACGGCAAAGACGCGCACCCCCAGCGCCTGAAACCGCTTGTATCGGGTCTGCGCCACGCGCAGCGCATTCGTGGCCGCCGCCGCATCGGCACAGACGACGAGCACGGCGTAGCGGCCCGCGTGGTCATCGTCGCCGAGCGCGACACGGCGCCCATGCATGTCTCGCCAACCC
>RFLL01000414.1 GCA_003693905.1 Alphaproteobacteria bacterium | reverse complement strand
CAGATACTCGACAATCTGGCGCGAAATGGCCAGGCCAAGACCGGTGCCGCGCGCCTTTTCGGCCTGATGCTCGTTGCCGACCTGGAATTTCTCGAAAATGCGCCGACGATCACCGGGCGGCACCCCGGGGCCGTTGTCGGTGACGCAGATGAAAACCTCGTCGTCGCGGGTCTCGGCGACCACGCCCACCCGGCCGCGCACGGGATCGCAGAATTTGACCGCATTGGACAGCAGATTGACCATGACCTGGATCATGCGGTCGCGGTCGACCCGCACCGCCGGCAGGTCGTCGGCAACGGCGACATCGACGGCAATTCCGCGCTCGGTGAAAAGACCGCTCGTCGCCGCCAGGGCGTCTTCGACCAGAACCTTGGGATCGATGTCTTCCAGATCCCATTCCATGCGCCCTGCCTCCATCTTGGCCAGGTCGAGGATCTCGTTGATCAACCGGGTCAGGCGCTCGGTTTCCTTGACGACGATCTTCAGGAACCGTTCGCGCTGGGCCTGATCGAGATCGGGGTTGTCGACCAGAATTTCGCTGAATGACCGGATCGAGGTCAGCGGTGTTCGCAGCTCGTGGCTGACGGTGGCGATGAAATCATCCTTGAGGCGGTCCAGCTCTTTCAGGCGTTCGTTGGCCGCGCGCAACTCGCGCGTCATCCGTTCCAGCTCCTGCGACTTCTGTTCCAGGCGATGGCTGTATTCGATCACCTGGGAGGTCTCGTCGAGAATCTTCATGACCTCGTCGAGGCCCAGAACTTCCCCCTTGGCGACGGAAGCGACCATGACCCGGGCCGATGCGGCGCCGATGGCGCCGGCCAGAAGATGCTCGACAAAGCTGACCAGGGCGGCGTCGGCTTCACGCAGCTTGCTCAGGTTGAGCCCGCGCGAATGGGCGTATTCGGCCAGAACGTGTTCGGCCTCCCGGGTGCCGATGAACCGTCCCAGCAGATCGCGCAGATCCGCAACCGTGGCCGAGCCGCGCCAGAACTGCGAACCGCCGTGGGCACCGGAGTGGCTGAACACGTCGACGAACAGCGCCGCCTGGATTCGCTCCATCGCGCTCGGCCGGCTCAGCAGCGAGCCCAGAACGTAGCCGCCGACGTTGGCCGTCATGCTCCAGAACAAGGCGTGACTCAGCGCATCCATCCCGTTCAGCCCGAACAGGGCATAGGGTCTGAGCAGGGTAATGCCGAACAGTCCGTCCTCGATGAATGAGATCGGCAACCAGCCGGAGCGGGCAAACAGCGGCAGCAGCAGAGTATAGAGCCAGACCGTAAATCCGAGCCCGAGACCGGCAACGGCACCGACGCGGGTGCCGCCCTTCCAGAAGATGCCGCCGATCATCGCCGGCCCCAGTTGAGCCGCGGCGGCGAACGACACCAGCCCGATGGTCACCAGCGCGATGGATTCGCCGATGGTGCGGAAATAGACGTAGCCGAGCAGCAGGATGAGAACGATCGCGCCACGGCGGATCGACAGCAGCAGCCCGCTGAGATCGCCGCGCCCCTTGAGCCCGGTCCACTGCAGCCGCAGCAGCACCGGCATCACCAGGTCGTTGCAGACCATGGTGCTGAGCGCCACGGTGGCAACGATGACCATGCCGGTCGCCGCCGACAGACCGCCGATGAAGGCGAACAGGGCCAGTGCCTCCTGCCGCTCGGCCATCGGCACCGTCAGGACGAAGGTATCGGCATCGACGCCGCCGTCGGGAAAGTGGAGCAGACCGCCGACGGCGATCGGCAGGACGAATATGTTGATGATCAGGAGATAGAGGGGAAACAGCCACGCCGCCTTGCGCAGGTGGGCCTCGTTGACGTTCTCGACCACGGCGATCTGGAACTGCCGCGGCAGAAACAGAATCGCCCCCATCGACAGCAGAATCAGGGTCGCCCAGCGGCCGTAGTCGCCGTCCTCCATGATGAACAGGGTGGCGATCTCCGGCACCTCCCTGGCGTTCGCGAACAGATCGGCGAATCCGTTGTAGACGCCGAACGTCACGAACGTCCCGACGGCCAGGAACGCCACCAGCTTGACGATCGACTCGAAGGCGATGGCCGCCACCATGCCTTCGTGATGTTCGCTGGCGTCGATGTGCCGGGTTCCGAACAGGATGGCGAACATCGCCATCAACAGCGCGATCAGAAAGGCGGTGTCCTCGAATATGGAGACCTGACCGGAGGTCGCCGGCATCACCACTTCGGGGTACTGCAACAGTACCGAGAAGCTGAGCGAAACCGCCTTAAGCTGCAGCGATATGTACGGCATGATGCCGATCACCGCGATCAGCGTCACCATGACGCTGAGCTGACCGCTTTTGCCGTAGCGCGACGATATGAAATCGGCGATCGAGGTGATGCGATGGGCCTTCGAAATGCGCACGATCTTGCGCAGCAGAAACGGCCACAACACGAACACCAGCGTCGGTCCAAGATAGATCGGCAGAAAATCGAAGCCGCTGGAAGCCGCCCGCCCGACGCTGCCGTAGAACGTCCACGACGTGCAGTAGACGGCAATCGAAAGCGCATAGATGTAAGGGTTGGCGATGAGGCTGCGCCCGGCATCGGCGCGCTTGTCGCCGTAATAGGCAATGGCGAACAGCAGGCACAGATAGGCCAGGGAGACGACGAGAATGACCCAGCCGTCAAGCACGCCTAACGCTCCGCGCCGCGCCCGATTCGCGGCCGCATCCAGCGTCGCGGACGCTCCGACGCGCCGGCACCGGGATCATCGGGTGGCTGGCGCCCGGCGCCGAGGTCCGCCGTCCACGCTACCGCGGCGACGATGACGGCCCACACCGTAAAGAAATAGAGATAAAGCACCGGCAGGCCGAACAAGGTCCCTTCGACGCTGAAAATGGACAGAATCGGCGGGCTGAGCGCCAGCGCCGCCAGCAGAAACAAGGCCACCGACCATTCGGCGCTTTTATTCGACCGCGACATTCCGGGCCCCATTTCCGCTCGTGCCGCCCCGGGCGCCGGTGTCCGGGCGGCGGAGGCGATCACGGACACGAACAGGGATCATGCTTCGTCGAGCCCCAGCAATGCGCGCACCCGGGCCACGATGTCGCGGGTCGAGAACGGCTTGGTGACATAGGCGTCGGCACCGAGTTCCAGCCCCTTGCGCCGATCGAGATCGCGTCCCTTCGCCGACAGCATGATGATGCGCACGTCGCGCCATTCGGGATGGGCGCGGATCTCGCGGCAGACGTCATAGCCGTCGCGGCGCGGCAGCATGACGTCGAGGAGAACCAGATCGGGGATACGGCTGCGCATCATCCGGATGGCGGCGTCACCGTCACGCGCCACCAGCACTTCGAAGCCCGCCTGCTTCATCAGAAAGCTGAGCGAATCGACGATGTTCGGTTCGTCCTCGACGACCAGAACCGTATGCGTCACCGGCGTTCCCTCCTGCTGCATCGCCCTGCGGCGGCCGTTGCAGCCGGTTGCTTTACGAGGCGGCCCGCATGCCAAGGACATCCAAGGACGTGCGGCGGGGCCGCTCCCGCCTTCCGCTCTTGTCGGCGGAGCTTCAGTCTAGCGCGCCCGCGGGCACCCTGTCATCGTCCCGTATGCGCCCGGAGCGTACCCGCACCGGAGCTGGGACGTCGGCCGACTCAGCGCACCAGGGCGTCGAAGACGCGTTGCGTACACTGTGTGCGCGGACACTGGCGACAATGGACCCCGACCGGCTCGGCAATTTCGGACCGGTGCAGATTGAGCCGGTCGGCGTAGACGATCCGATCGGCGAAGGTGGCCTGGCATCCGATGGCCACCGCATAGTGGTGCCGCGGGGTGCGAAGGCCGCTGCCGGCGCGGCTTTCGGCCCGGGCAATGAACAGAT
>RFLL01000046.1 GCA_003693905.1 Alphaproteobacteria bacterium | reverse complement strand
GGACTGGGGCGCGTGGGAAGGCCGAGGCCCGGCGGATCTGCGCGCCGATCCCGGCCCCGACGGTGCCGCCTTTCGCGCCGCCGAGGCCCGCGGTCTCGATCTGCGCCCGCCCGGCGGCGAAAGTCCGCGCGACGTGCAGGCCCGCCTGCGGCCCTGGCTGCGCGCCTTGGCGCGGGCGGGCACGCCGAGCCTCGGCATCACCCACAAGGGGGTGATCCGGGCACTTTATGCGCTCGCCACCGGATGGGACATGACCGGCGATCCGCCGCACAAGCTGCGCGATGCCTGCGCCCATCGCTTTGCCCTGGCCGGCGACGGCGCGCTGCGCCTCGTCGCCCTCAACCTGCCGCTGGCGCCATGACGCCCGCTTCCGGTTCCGGGGCCGACAGGCGGGCCGATGTGCTGATCTACGTTCAGCACCTGCTCGGCACCGGCCATCTGGTCCGCACGGCGGCGATTGCGGCGGCCGCGGCCGCGGCCGGGTTGTCGGTCGTGGTGGCAAGCGGCGGTCTGCCTCTGCCGGGCCTGCGCCTCGGCGGCGCGCGTCTGGTACAGCTTCCCCCGGCGCGGGCCGCCGACGAGACCTTCGCCGCGCTCGTCGATGAGGCGGGGCGCGTGGTCGACGAAGCCTGGCGCATGCACCGGCGTGCGCGCCTGATCGACCTGTTTCGGGCCACGCGGCCGCGGGTGCTGGTCACCGAAATGTTTCCCTTCGGGCGGCGGCTGATGCGCTTCGAGCTGCTGCCGTTGCTGGAGTGCGCCCGTGCTGTCCGGCCGCGGCCCCGTATCGTGTGTTCGTTGCGCGACGTGCTTACCACCCATCGCACGCCGGGCAAGACGGCGTGGATCCTGGACACCTTCGCCCGCTTCTACGACCTGGCCCTGGTCCACGGCGATCCGGCGTTCCTGCCGCTGGAGTGCAGCTTTCCGGCCGCGACGCGGATTGCCGCGCACCTGCGCTATACCGGCTATGTCGCGGCCAGCGCCCCGCCTGCGGCCCGTGACGGTTCCCGTGATTGCGGCCGGGGCGAAGTCGTCGTTTCCGCCGGCGGCGGGGCCGTGGCCGCGCCGCTTGCCACCACCGCCGTGGCCGCGCGCGCGCATGCCGGGCCGTTGAGCACGGTGCCGTGGCGGGTGCTGATCGGCTCCGGGCTGCCGGAGCCCGCGTTTCAGAGCATCCGCGCCGCCGCGCCCGCCGGCGTGATTGTCACGCGCGCGCGGCCCGATTTCCCGGCCTTGCTGGCCCGAGCGCGGCTGTCGATCAGCCAAGCCGGCTACAACACCGCGCTCGACGTGCTGCGGGCCGGGGTGCCGGCGCTGTTCGTCCCTTATGCCGCACGCGGCGAGACCGAACAGAGCCTGCGCGCGCGTGCCCTGGCACGCATCGGCGTGGCCGGCGTACTCGACCCGGCCGAGCTTGCGCCCGAGGCCCTGGCCCGCGCGGCGATGGAGGCCGCGGCACGTCCGCCCGTCCCGCTTCACCTGCACCTCGACGGGGCGGCGCAGAGTGCGCGCATCCTGCGGGCTCTTGCACAGACGGTGCCGGCATGAGCGATTGGGACGATTTGTGCCGCGAGCTCGATGCCTGGGCCGACGCCGGGCAGGCGGCAAGCCTGTGGTGGCGCGACGACGATGCGACCCGGCCGACGCCGGCGCTGGCGCGGCTGCTGGCCATCGCCGCCGCCCACGACGCCCCCGTCGCCGTGGCCGTGATCCCGGCCACCGCCACCGTGGCCCTGGCGCAGCGATTGAACGCTGCCGGCAATGCCCGGATCCGGATCCTGCAACACGGCTTTGCCCACCGCAATCATGCCCCCGCGCATGCCCGCAAATGCGAACTCGGCGACCACCGGCCGGTGGCGACGGTGGCGGCGGAACTGGCGCGCGGGCACATGCGCATGGACGATCTGTTCGGCGCCGGCGCGTGGCTGCCGGTTCTGGTGCCGCCGTGGAACCGCATCGCCCCGGCGGTGGTGGCCGTCCTGCCGGAGCTCGGCTTTTGCGGACTGTCGACCTGCGGGCCGCGGCCGCAAGAGGACGCGGCATCCAATCCGGCTACCCCCGGCCTCGTTCATGTCAACACCCACGTCGACATTCTGCGCTGGACCCGTCCGCGCGGCTTTGTCGGCGTGGCGGACGCACTCGAACGGCTGGTGGCGCATCTGCGCGCCCGGCGCGCCGGCAGCGTCGATGCGGCGGAGCCGACCGGCCTCTTGACCCATCACCTGGCCCACGATGCGGCGGCGTGGACTTTTCTGGAACGCCTAATCATGCTCTTGACGCATCATCCGGGGGCGCGTTTGATCGACCCGGTCGCCGCGTTTGCGCGAACCGCGGCGGCGGCCCCCCTGCGGCAACACGGAACCAGCGGAGCGACATGAGGGAATTCCGCTATCCCCTGCGATCGGTCATCGGCGATTACGTGCGGGCCGGTGTCGGCCTGTCGGTCGGGCTGGGCGTGCTGGCGAGCGTGCCGCCGAGCCCGGCGATCGTGATCGTCTTCGGCGGTCTGACGGCGCTGTTTCTGGTCTTCGGTCTGCGCACCGTAGAGCGCCACATCGGCCGCGTCGAGGTCGGCGACGAAGGCATCCGCAGCATCGGGCTCACCACCCGGACCCTGCCGTGGGCGGCGCTTACGGGGCTCAAGCTGCGTTACTACGGCACCCGGCGCCAGCGCAGCCGCGGCGAAGGCGGCGGGTTTCTACAACTGACCCTGAAAGGAGCCGGGGTGTCGGTGACGCTGGAATCGTCGATCGAAGGATTCACTTACATCGCCTGGCGCGCGGCCAAGGCGGCACACGACAACAACGTCGCGCTCGATCCGGCTTCGGCCGGCAATCTGCTGGATATCGGCGTCGATGCCGACGGCGAACAGCCGGGGCCGCTGGCACACCGGCTCTAGCGGCCCGTTCGGCGGCCGGGCCGGTACCGTCTGCCGCCATGCCCGGGAGGAAACTAGGAAGACGCGGCGCGGCCGCGGCGGGCGTTGCCGGGCCGCGGCACCGGGTTCTCGCGCGCCGGCGTGGCGGCCGGCAGATAGACGGTGAATACCGATCCCCGGCCGGGCGTGCTTTCGATATCGAGCACGCCGCGGTGACGGTTGAGAATGTGCTTGACGATGGCCAGACCCAGCCCGGTGCCGCCCAGTTGCCGGGAGCGGGCGGTATCGACCCGGTAGAAGCGCTCGGTCAGGCGCGGCAGATGCTTGGGCTCGATTCCTTCGCCCTGATCATGCACCGCGACGATCACCCCGGCCCGGCCCAGACGCCGCGCGCCTGCGCTGCCCGGCGCGGCCGGTTTGCCGGTGATGCGGATTTCGGTGCCGGCGCGGCCGTATTTGATGGCGTTGTCGAGCAGGTTCTGGAACACGTGGATGAGCTCGTCCGGGTCGCCGGCGACCGGCGGCAGGTCCGGCAGCTCGATGACGAAGCGCATCGCCTTGCGCCGGGCCTGCAGCTCCAGCATTCCAGTCACCCGGCGCACCAGATCGGCAACGTCGGCCCGGCCGTGCGGCGGCGTATGTTCATGCAGCTCGATCCGCGACAGAGACAGCAGGTCTTCGACCAGTCGTGACATGCGCGCGGCCTGTTCGTACATCACGGTCAGAAACCGCTCGCGCGCGGCGGCATCTTCGCGGGCTGGCCCGCGCAGGGTTTCGATGAAGCCGAGCAGGCTGGTCAGCGGTGTGCGCAGCTCGTGACTGGCGTTGGCGATGAAATCGGCGCGCATCTGCTCGGCGCGCTTGAGCGCGGTCAGATCGTGCAGGGCGATGATGGCCACGGTGCCATCGCGCGTCGGTGCCGGCAGGCGGGCGATGCGCGCGGCGAAGTGGCGCGGCACGCCGCCGGGGGTGTCGAATTCGACTACCCGCTGCGCTGCGCTGGTCAACACCTCGTCGACGGCGGCCAGCAGGGCCGGATGGCGCAGGACCGCCGCCAGATCGCGACCCGCCGGATCGGCCGCGCACAATTCCCGGGCCGCCGGATTGGCGCCCGTGATGCGACCGTCGGCGGAGACCAGGATCAACGGGTCCGGCAGGCCGCTGACCACCGCCTCGTGGCCGGCAAGGGCGGCTTCCATCTCGTGGCGGGTGGCCGCATGCTCGCGGGCGGCGCGGGCGACGGCTTCGTCGAGCTCGGCATCGAACAGCACCGGCCGCTCGAGCGCGACCTTTGCCGCGCCGGTGCCGAGCGTCTCGATGGCGGCCCGCAGGAGCGCAAGGTCGCGGACGTGTCGGTACGCGATTCCTGCCGCGAGCGCGACGGCCGTGACGCCGGCGGCGGCGAGGACGCCCGGGCCGGTGTCCCAGACGGCGATGATGATCAGCGCCGCCGCCGCTGGAGCGAGCGTAAGAGCCGTCACCCGCCCCCATGTCCGGCGTGACGGTCCCCGGGTTACCGATGGCCCTTGTATCCGTTTCACGCGGGCGACCCGGACCTAGCCGGCGGGTGCGGCCGGGATCGTCTCGTGCGCGGCCAGGGCGGCGGTGACCACGAGATCGTGGACGGTCGCGCCCAGCGGCACGATGTGGGCCGGTTTTTCGAGGCCGATCAGCAGCGGCCCGATGACGGTGGCGGCCTTGGCGCTCTGCATCAGCTTGACGGTGATGTTGGCGCTGTGCAGTGCCGGCATGATCAGCACGTTGGCCGGTCCGCTCAGGCGGCAGAACGGGAACAGGCGCCGCATGAGGTCGTAGTCGAGGGCGACGTTGGCCTGCATCTCGCCGTCGTATTCGAAATCGACGTTCATCGAATCGAGAATCCGCACCGCCTCGCGGACACGCCGGGCCTTTTCGCGCATTGGGTTGCCGAAGTTGGAGAAGCTGAGCAGCGCCACCCGCGGCTCGTGGCCTATCGCGCGCGCCCGCGCGGCGCTTTGCACGGCGATGTCGGCCAGCTCCTCCGGCGACGGCAGCTCGTGCACCGAGGTGTCGGCAACGAACAGCGAGCGCCCGTCGAGCATGAGGATCGACATGCTGAACACCCGGTGCCCCGGTTTCGGGTCGAGGGCCCGGCGAATGTCGTCGAAGGCGACCCCGAAGCTGCGGGTCAGGCCGGTAACCATGGCGTCGGCGGCGCCGGCGGCGACCATGCAGGCGGCAAAGACGTTGCGGTTCTGGTTGACCATGCGCTGGCAATCGCGGCGCAGTTTGCCTTTGCGTTGCAGGCGCGCGTAAAGATAGTCGACATAGGCCTGATTGTGCTGCGACAGGCGCGCGTTGTGGATTTCCAGCGTGCCCTCGGCGATGCCCATGCGCCGCATCGCTTCGCGGATGCGCTCTTCATAGCCGATCAGCACCGGAGTGCCGTAGCCGGCGCTGCGGAACGCGACCGCGGCACGGATCGAGGCTTCTTCCTCGCCTTCGGCGAAAATCACCCGCCGCGGATTTGCCCGCACCTGGTCGAAGATCTGTTGCAGATTGGCCATCGTGGGATCGAGGCGGGCCGCCAGCTCGCTGCGATAGGCGGCCTCGTCGGCGATGGGACGGCGTGCCACGCCGCTGGCCATCGCCGCCTTGGCCACCGCGCTGGGGACGGCCACGATCAGGCGCGGGTCGAACGGCGCCGGGATGATGTAGTCGGGACCGAAACGGATGTTCTGCCCGGCGTAGGCGCGATCGACCTCGTCCGGCACGTCCTCGCGCGCCAGCGCCGCCAGGGCCTGGGCAGCGGCGATCTTCATTTCCATGTTGATGGTCGAAGCGCGCACGTCGAGCGCGCCGCGGAAGATGTAGGGAAAGCCGAGAACGTTGTTGACCTGGTTGGGATAGTCCGAGCGCCCGGTGGCAATGATCGCATCGTCGCGCACCGCGCGGATCTCCTCGGGCGTGATTTCCGGATCCGGGTTGGCCATGGCGAAGATGATCGGCTTGTCGGCCATTGCGCGCACCATGTCTTGATCGACCGCCCCCTTGACCGACAGGCCGATGAAGACGTCGGCGCCGCGCATCGCCTCGGCCAGGGTGCGCGCCGACGTCTCCACCGCATGGGCGCTTTTCCACTGGTTCATGCGTTCGCTGCGCCCGGCGTAGATGACGCCGCAGGTGTCGCACAGCACGACGTGGTTGTGCGGCACGCCCATCGCCTTGACCAGTTCGGCGCAGGCGATCCCGGCGGCGCCGGCACCGTTGATGACGATGCGCGCGTCCCTGACTTCGCGTCCGGTTAGAAGACAGGCATTGATGAGCCCGGCGGCGGTGATGATCGCGGTGCCGTGCTGATCGTCGTGAAAGACCGGGATGTCGAGCAGTTCGCGCAGGCGTTGCTCGATGACGAAGCATTCCGGCGCCTTGATGTCTTCGAGGTTGATGCCGCCGAAGGTGGGGCCGAGAAAGCGCACGCAGTTGACGAATTCGTCGACGTCGCGGGTATCGACCTCGAGGTCGACGCCGTCGATGTCGGCAAAGCGCTTGAACAGCACTGCCTTGCCTTCCATCACCGGTTTGGCGCCGATGGCACCGAGATCGCCAAGGCCGAGAACGGCGGTGCCGTTGGAGATGATCGCCACCACGTTGCCCTTGGCGGTGTAGTCGTAGGCGAGGTCGGGGTCCTCGGCGATGCGCCGGCAGGGCGCCGCTACGCCGGGCGAATAGGCGAGGGAGAGATCGCGTTGGGT
>RFLL01000045.1 GCA_003693905.1 Alphaproteobacteria bacterium | reverse complement strand
TCCGCGCCACGGTCGATCGCACGGGTCGAGAACCGTGATTCGGGCAACGCTCCCCGGCGGCGATTCGTCGGCACGCAGAAGCACCGTCACGAGTCGGTATCTGCGCGCAACCCGTGACGACGCAGCAAGTCGTAGAGGTTGGGCCGGCTGATTTCCAGAATTCGCGCCGCGCCGGAAATGTTGCCCCCAGACAGAGCAAGAGCCGCCTCGATCGCCTGGCGCTCGGCCCTTTCGCGCGCCTGCCTGAGCGTCTCCCGTTGCGGCGACCGGGCGGCCGGTGCCAGTTCAAGATCGCCGGCCGTGATCTTGCGTCCCCGGGCCGTGATCAGGGCGCGCTTGATCCGGTTGTGCAATTCGCGCACGTTGCCGGGCCAGGGGCCGGCTGCAATCGCGGCCAGCGCATCATCGGCAAATGTCTTCATCGGCCGGCGCAGTTCGATCGCAAAGGTGCGCAATGCCTCGTTGGCGATAACCACGGCATCGGTGCCCCGTTCGCGCAGGGGCGGGATCCGCACGGTATATTCGCTCAGTCGATAATAAAGGTCGTCGCGGAAAGCGCCCTGCTCGATCAGTACGCTCAGATCCCGGTTCGTTGCCGCCACCACGCGCACATCGACGGCGATGGCCTGACGACCGCCGATTCGCTCAATGGTGCGTTCCTGGAGAAACCGCAGCAGCTTGGCCTGAAGCGGCTGACTCAGATCGCCGATTTCGTCCAGGAACAAGGTTCCGCCGTGGGCCTGTTCGACCCGTCCCATGGTGGTTTTCACCGCTCCGGTGAAAGCACCGCGCTCATAGCCGAAAAGCTCGCTCTCCAGAAGCTGCTCGGGGATCGCGGCACAGTTGATCGCTACGAAGGGCCCGTCTCGGCGCCGGCTCAGGGTGTGGATTCCCCGGGCGATCAGTTCCTTTCCGGTACCGCTTTCGCCGGTCACCAGCACGCTCATGTCGCTGGCGGCGACATCGCGCACACGCTCCAGCTCCTTCTGGAGGGCCGTATCGGAGGTCAGAAATCCCGGGATCGGCTGATCGACCCCGGTCCTGGCCAGGGCGCGATGTTCTGCTTCCAGACGCCACAACCCGTACGCGCGCTCGACGATCAGGCTCAGAACATCGGCATCGACCGGTTTCTGATAGAAATCGTAGGCGCCACTGGCCACCGCCTGGACGGCGTGGGAGCGATCGTTCTGCCCGGTCATCATGATGACCTTGCTGTCCGGCAGATATTCGAGCAGCTCTGCCAGCGTGGCCATCCCTTCGCGCGGCCCGTCGGCATCCGGCGGCAACCCGAGATCAAGCAGCACCACCGGCGGCTGCTCGCGGATCGCGACCTCGAGTGCGCTTTTGCGGTCCGAGGCGCTCAGGACACGGTACCCGTCGAAGGCCCAGCGCAACTGTCGCTGCAACCCGCTGTCGTCCTCGACGATCAGTATTTTCGGCTTTTCCATGTCACCGGCCGCACGTTTCATGATGACGCCCCGCCTTCCCCGTCGCCGTGCCCGGCTTCCGCCAAGGGCAGGGTTATGCGCATCGTCGTGCCCCTGCCCGGTTGGCTGAGCGCTTCGAGATTGCCGCCCAGTTCACGCGCGTATTCGCGACATTGATAGACGCCGATGCCCATACCACCTCTTTTGGTGCTCTGGAACGGTTTGAACAATTCGCGGCGGATGAAATCCTGATCCATGCCGGGTCCGTGGTCGATGATCTCGATCGTGACGAAGCGGCCCTTGCGCGACACTTCGACCCGGGCCGTACCGGCACCGTTTTCAGCCTCGATCGCGTTGCGCACCAGATGCCCGATCACCGCCTCCAGGCGGTCACGGTCGCCGACAACGCGGATCCCGCCGTCTTCCGGCATGATCAGCGCCAGCTCGGGCGGAGCGTTCGCTTTGAGGACACGGCGAACGAGCGGCGCCAGAGGCTGTCCGGCATCGGCGCGGCCGCGCCGCCCTGCCCCCGGCTCCGTAGGCGACGGCTCGAAGGCGTGGATCCGCTCCATCAGACGGCGCATCTTGGCTGCTGCATCGTGCAACGTAGCCACCATGTCGTCACGGAAATCCTGCCGGTCGCCATGCTTCTCGACGTTCGACGCCAGGACGGAAAGCTGGCTCACCAGATTTTTCACGTCATGGATGACGAACACAAAGCGGCGGTTGAAGATTTCGAACTCGCGCGCGGCCTCGAGCGCCTCCGTGGCCATCTGCTCCGCCAGATAGCTGGCGGCCTGACGCCCGACGACATCGAGCAGATCGCAATCCTCCCAGTCCAGCGTGCGCGGCGCCCGGGCCCGCGCCAGAACCACGAAGCCGATCATCGAACGGTGGATCAAAGGCACGGCCAGCCACGCCCGCGACGACGCCATGAACGCACGCGCCGCCGCGACAACCGGTTCGTCTCTCGTCACGGTACCCGACTCCGCCGCATCCGGCTTGCCCGTGTCGACGGCGTGCAGGTCGACGACTTTCGGCGCTTCGGCGAGCCACCGGGCAAAAGCGCCCAGAGTCTCGCCATCAATCTCCGGCATGGCGAAATTCCACGACCGGACGGGATCGCACCGGGTGCCGTCGAACATCCACATTGCACCACCGGGACTGTCGACGGTATCGGCCAGTGCCTTGATGCAGCGTTCTTCGAGGGACCCGCCGAGCGCACCCGACGAGATCGTCTGCATGGAACGCAGCCATTCACGACGCCAATCGTATTTGTGGCGAAAGAAATGGCGATCGACGAAACTGCGGGCATGGCCCCAGTACGCGCCCGAGGCCAGAATCACGGCCAGGACCGCGATCGCCCCGACGAAGAAGACGACTTCGACCACCAGCCCGCGAGTGCCGCCGACCTCGCGCAGGAAATATCCCGCCGCCGCGGTCAGAGAAAGGTAAAGGCCGCTTGCAATCAGCGTGGTCGAGCCGAGAACGACCTGTCGCGACAGTGCGACGCGCGTCTGCCAGTAGGCGCTGCGCACGGCGGCGACGGCAAGCAGAGGCACGCTCAACGCCTGGATCGCCCCCCGCGCCATCTGCAAATCCCGGCTGGCCTGGCCGAACAGCATCGCTTCGGCATAGAAGAACATGTC
>RFLL01000413.1 GCA_003693905.1 Alphaproteobacteria bacterium | reverse complement strand
GCCCTTGGCTTTGTCGTGCGGCGCGCAACGGTGGAAATCGAAGGTCTGTGCCCGCCATGCCGACGCCGCGCTACGGCCGCCGCGCCATGACGCACCAGCGGCCATCGTCGTCGCCCGCCGCCGGCGAGCCGCTGGTGCGCCTCGAAGCGGTCGAGGTGTGCTTCGGGCGCGCCCGGGTGCTCGAGCACGTCGATCTGAGCGTTCGCGCCGGCGAGATCGTCAGCCTGATCGGCCCCAATGGGGCCGGCAAATCGACCCTGGTACGCACCGTTGTCGGCCTTCTCGTCCCGACCCGGGGACGGGTCTGGCACCGTCCCGGTCTGCGCATCGGCTACGTTCCACAGCGCCTCGGCATCGACCGGGTCCTACCGCTCACCGTGCGCCGGTTCTTGAGCCTGGGCACACGCCCCCGGCCCGAAGCGCTGGCCAATGCCCTGCGTCAGGTCGAGGCCGAGGCCTTGGCCGATCACGCCGTGCACGATCTTTCGGGCGGCGAGTTTCAGCGCGTGCTGCTGGCCCGTGCGCTGCTGCGCCGACCGCATCTTCTGGTCCTCGACGAGCCGTTCCAAGGGGTGGATTTCGGTGGCCAACTGGCCCTCAACGATCTGATCGGCCGGCTGCGGATGCGCCACGGCTTCGGTGTGCTTCTGGTTTCGCACGATCTGCACATCGTGATGGCGGCCACCGACCGGGTCGTGTGCCTGAACCGGCACGTATGCTGTTCAGGCACACCCGAAGCCGTCAGTCATCATCCCGAATACGTCGCCCTGTTCGGTGCCGATGCCGCCCGACGCCTGGCCGTCTACAGCCACGCCCACGATCACGCTCATGACCTGGCCGGCAATGTCGTGAGCGTTGCCCCGACCCCGCCCGACACACCCGATGCCCCCATCGAGGAGGAATCATGATCGAGGCCGTGATGGCCGATTTCCTGATCCGTGCCGTTCTCGGCGGTATCGGCGTGGCGCTGGTCGCCGGACCGTTCGGGTGCTTCGTGGTGTGGCGGCGCATGGCCTATTTCGGCGCCACCCTGGCCCATGGCGCGCTGCTCGGGATCGCCCTCGGTCTGCTGATCGGGGTTGCTCCGATCTTCGGCATCGCGGCTTCGTCGCTCGCAATTGCCGTCATCGTCGCCGGGCTGCAACGTCAGCGCCTGATCGGCGGCGACACGGTGCTCGGCATTCTGGCCCATGGTGGCCTGGCCGTCGGACTGGTCGTGCTCAGTTTCGTCAGCGGGGTCCGGATCGACCTGATGGCCTATCTGTTCGGCGACGTCCTAGCCGTAACGCCCGTCGATCTGGCCTGGATCTACGGCGGCGGCGCACTCGTCCTCGGCGTGCTGGGACTGATCTGGCAGCCGCTGCTGCTGGTGACGGTCAGCGAAGAGCTGGCGCGCGCCGAGGGTGTCCCGGTCGCCTTCGTCCATCTTGCCTTCATGCTGCTGCTGGCCGTGGTCATCGCCATCGCCATGAAGGTGGTGGGTGTGCTGCTGATCGTCTCGCTGCTCATCATCCCCGCCGCCGCGGCGCGTCCTTTCGTGCGCACGCCCGAAGCCATGGCCATCGGCGCGGCGGCGTTCGGCGTCCTGTCGGTGGCGGGCGGGCTCTGGGTCTCGCTCGTCTGGGATACGCCGGCAGGTCCGTCGATCGTCACCGTGGCGAGCGCGGCCTTTGCCGCGAGCCTGATCGCGCGCGCCGTACGCGACCTGCGCGCGCCGTGAAGAGGTGTGCTTCCTCCTCGGCGACGCACGTTTCCAGAATGTCGAGGGCACGGTCGAGATCGGCTTCGGCGATGATCAGCGGCGGGCTCAGATTGAGCACGCTGCCCATGCTCACCTTGAAGCTGAGGCCGCGATCGAGCGCCCGGTAGAGCACGCCTTCCGCGGCCTCCGGAGCCGGCGTCTTGGCCGCGCGGTCGCCGACCAGATCGATGCCGAGCAGCAGCCCCTTGCCGCGGACATCGCCGATCAGCGGATGACGCGCCTTCATGTCCTCCAGCCGCGCCAGCGCCCGCGCACCCAGACGCGCCGCACGCTCGACCAGCCCCTCGTCCTCGATGATCTCGATCGTGGTTAGCGCCGCACGGGCCAGCAGCGGATTCTTTTCGTGCGTGTAGTGGCCGATCGCGTAGTCGCCGACGACGTCGAGATCGCGCCGGCATACCATCGCGGCCACCGGCAGAGCGGCCCCGCCCAGTCCCTTGCCGAGCACCAGAATGTCGGGCACGACACCATCGTGCTGACAGGCGAACATGCGCCCCGTGCGGCCGAGCCCGGTCGGTATCTCGTCGAAGATCAGCAGCGCCCCGTGGGCATCGCAGGCCGCGCGCACCGCCTTCCAGAACCCGGGCGGCGGAACGTAGGGCACGGCGCGGATCGGCTCGGCCACGACCGCGGCGACGTCGCCCTCCTTTTCCAGCACGTAACGGACGAAATCGGCACACACCATGCGGCACAGATCGAGCCGCGGCCGGCCGTCCTCGTCGGGATAGCCGTAGGGACAGCGATAGCAGGTAAAGGGCGCCACATGCTCGGTCCCGGGCAGCAACGGCCCGACGGCGCCGGAGCGGAACAACTGCTCCCCACCCACCGCGGCGGCGCCGAAACCGGCACCGTGGAAGGCGTCCCAGAACGACACCGTCTTGAACCGCCCGGTCGCCGCGCGGGCCAGCTTGAGCGCCATTTCGATCGCTTCGGAGCCGCCCGGCGCCATCAGCACCTTGCCGAGCCGCCCGGGGGCGATGGCCGCCAGCCTGCGGGCCAGCGCCACCGCCGGTTCACAGGTAAAGCGCCGCGGCGCGAACGTCAGCTCGTCGAACTGACGCTTGAGCGCGGCGATCAGTCGCGGATGGCCGTAGCCGATCTGATGAACGTTGTTGCCGTGAAAGTCCATGAAGCGCCGGCCCTGGACATCTTCGATCCAGATGCCTTCGGCTTTGCGCACGGCATTCAGGCACGGCGTCGAGATCGCCTGATGGACGAAGTGGCGCGCATCCTCGCGCACCAAGGCCCGCGCGCCGGCGTCGAGGCGGCGGGCGACCCAGCGCCGCCGGCGCTCGGACAGGTTGGTCTCGCCTTCTGATTGCCGCGGGCCGAAACCGCCGCGCCCGCCGTCGATACCGGTCACCTTGCGTTTTAAGGCGTTTCGCCGCGTGCCAGACGGGCGTTGATGTCTTCGATCACCTCGGGCAGATCGACGATCGAATCGACGACGTAATGCGCCCCGGCCTTGCGCAGCAGCTCGCGGGTGTAGGACAGACGCCGTTCGATTTCCTCCGCTGGCGCGCTGTTGGCCTGCTCGACCGAGTCGAAGTTCATGTAGTTGCTGTAGCGCGCAACACCCACACCCCAGCACCCCGCCTCCAGCGCCTCGCCGACGCCCGAGACCGTATCGTCGACCTTGACCACCGACTGAATCGGATGCACGTCGAGCAGGTCGAGGTTGCGATAGACCATGAACGGCTTCGGCCGCGCGCCATTGATGACCTCGTCCCCGGCAACCGAGGCGTCGGGCACGTACCCCTGCTTGCGTGCCTCTTCTTCTAGGATGTCGACCATGCTGCGCACGAAGCCGGTGGTGCTGCCGATCTTGATTCCCTGCTTCTGCAACGCCTGCGTCACCTCGGCCACGCCGGGCAGCAGGTCGGTGTACTGGCGCAGGCATTCGAGCTGCAACGGCACGAAATCCGCGAACATGCGATCGACGTCGCTCTGATCGGGATAGCGGCCGTGCACGGCCTTCCACCGCTCGCGGATCTCCGGCACTTCGGTCAGTGCCTTGATGTGAAGGTCCTTGCGCAGCCCCATCGGCCCGCGCGCCTCGGCCATGGTGATGTCCACGCCCTGTTTCTTGAACACCTCGACGAACACCACGGCCGGCGCGACTACATAGGCATCGGCTGTGGTGCCGCTCCAGTCGAGGATGACGGCCTTGATCCTGCCGCGATAGCTGCGGCGGTAGACGTAATCGGAATGAATGCTCATGGTCGTTTCCCTGATGTCAGCAAATTGGGTGATCCGTGCGACGGCGACCTCAACCGGCTCGCGGCGCGCAGTCGCGGACGTTCATCTCGCGCAGAACTGCGGCAATGGCATCGAGCGCACCGCGCATCTCGGCCGCACCAAGCCGCCCGATGCAGCCGATGCGGAACGAATCGGCGACCGTCAGCTTGCCCGGATAGATCACGTAGCCGCGGCGGCGCAGGCGGTCGTAGAAGGTTTCGAATACGAAATTGGGGTCCCCCGGCATGTGGAAGGTAACGATGATCGGCGCCTGCAACTCGTCCGGCAGCAGCGTCTGAAACCCCAGCGCGCGCATCCCCTCCACCAGGATGCGGCAGTTTTCCCGATAGCGCCCACCGCGCCCGGCAACCCCGCCTTCGGCTTCGAATTCATCAAGCGCTCGGTCGAGGGCGAGGATGCAGTGGGTCGGTGGCGTAAACCGCCACTGTCCGTTGGCTTCCATCGAGCGCCATTGATCGTAAAGATCGAGCGACAGCGACGGCGAATTGCCCTCGCATTGCTTGAGCGCCGCCTTGCGAGCGATGCAGAAGCCCATGCCGGGCGAGCCTTCCAGACACTTGTTGGACGAAGCGACCAGGGCATCGTACGGCGTGCGCCGGGCGTCGAGAGCAATGGCGCCGAACGCACTCATCGCATCGATCAGTAGGCCCCGGCCGTGACGCGCCGTGACCTCGGCCACCGCCTCGACCGGATTGAGGATCCCCGACGTGGTTTCGCAATGGACCACGGCAACGTGACTGATCTCAGGGTCGCCGGCCAGCACGCGCTCCAACGTCTGCGGATCGACCGGCGCGTCTTCTGGCACCTCTTCGACGCCGTAACGGAGGCCGAAATATTCGCACATGCGGGCCATGCGCCGGCCATAGGCCCCGTTGACCAGGATCAGCAGCTTGCCATCGGCCGGCACGAACGTGCCCACCATCGCCTCGACGACAAAAGTGCCGCTGCCCTGCAACGGCACGCAGACGTGGCTGTTGCCACCGCCGGCGATGGTCAGCAGACGTTCGCGCAGACGTCGATTGATATCGATGAAACGGGTATCGCGCGAGCCGTAGTCATGCAGCATCGCCTGCTTGACCGGCAGCGACGTGGTCAGCGGTCCCGGTGTCAACAGCCATGGATCGCCGGTCGGCGACGCGGCCGGAGCGACGTTGCGGGAGCCACCTGCGGCAACCGCATCGGCCGCAGGCGGCGCAGCAGGGGGCGAAGCCATCGCGCGTGTTCCTTTTTGAAGTTCGAGGCAATGTCCGCGCCCGAAAGCGCCAACGGTTGTCTTATCGACCATCCTGAGGCATAAGACAAATCCATGATGCTTATATGAGATATAGATGACATCTATAAATCATGCGCATCTGCGCGCCTTCCATGCGGTTGCCGCTGAGGGCGGCTTCAGCCGCGCCGCCGGGGTGCTCAACGTCAGTCAGCCGACCCTGTCGGGCCAGGTCCGGGCCCTGGAAGAGCGCTACGGGGTGAAGCTGTTTGAGCGCCGCGGGCGCGGCATCGAGCTGACCGGGATCGGTCGGGCCCTGTTCGACGTCACCCGGCGCCTGTTCGCACAGGAAGCCGCGGCCGAGCAGGTCCTGATTTCGGCGCGCGAACTGACGAGCGGGCAGTTGCGGGTCGGCGCCGATGCGCCCTACCACGTGATTCCGATCCTGGCCGCCTACAACCGGCGCTATCCCGGCGTGCACCTGTCGCTGACTTTCGGCAATTCCGAGCGGGTGCTCGACGACCTGCTGCGACGACGGTGCGATGTGGCGGTGCTGGCCGACCTTGAACCCGACCCGCGCCTGCACGCGGTGCCGTTTCGACGCGACCGGCTGATCGCCTTCGTCGAGCGCGGACACCCGTGGGTGACCCGGCGCAGCATCCGCTTCGCCGAGCTGGCGGGACAAAAGGTGGTGCTGCGCGAAGTCGGCTCGCGCACCCGGGCGATCTTCGAGCGCGCAGCCGCAGAAGCCGCGATCCACCCGGCGCAGATTCTGGAGATCGGCAGCCGCGAAGGCGTGCGCGAAGCCGTGGCCGCCGGCCTGGGAATCGGGATCGTGTTCGAAAGCGAATTCGGTCATGACACCCGCCTTCACCGCCTGCGCGTGCGCGATATCGACCTCAAGGCGGTGGAGGTGGCGGCGTGTCTGAACGAACGCCGCGCCCTGCGCGCGGTACGCGCCTTCTTCACCGTTCTGGCGCAGATCGCGCCCGCCCTTTAGGGACCGATGCCGGCGGTTGCCCCGCAGGTTGCGCTGCTGCGGCTCAGCGCGTGCGCCACGCCTGGGTACGGGCCATCAAGCCCCGGGTGCCGAGCGCATGCAGCCCCCGCATCAGGGCGTTGGTATAGAAGATCATCATGCCCATCGCCGCCGCCGGCGCGACATCGCCGGCATCGTCCATGTTCAGCACCGCCACCGAGGCCAGGGTGGTATCGGGACTGTACAGGAACACTACTGCCGAGACGGTGGTCATGGCATTGACGAACAGATAGATCGAGATATCCAGAATCGCCGGCATGCACACCGGTATGGTGACCCGGGCGAAGATCTTGGTGAATGGCTGCTTGAGCGACTGCGATACCAGCTCGAACTCCGCATCCATCTGCTTGAGCGCGGTCACCGCCGTCAGATGGGACACGGTGTAGAAGTGGGTGACCGTGCAGATCACCAGGATCGCCATGGTCCCGTAGATGAAATTGAGCGGATTGGCGGGGTCGTTGAAGAAAAAGATGTAAGACAGGCCGAGCACCATCCCGGGAATCGCCATCGGCATCATGGCCAGAAACTGGAACGCGGTGCGCCCGGCGGCAAAGCCCCGCCCCTTTTCCACCAGATAGGCGCCAAAGAACACCACCGAGGTCCCGATCACCGCGGTATAAAGCGCCATGCGGATCGAGTTGCCGTAGGAATCCCAGCCGCCGCCGTCCATGACGTCGAAATTGTAATTGTTGAGGCTGAACGACAGGTCATAGGGCCAGAACTTGATCAGGGCCGCAAACTGGCACACCGCCAGAATGCCCAGGATGAACAGCGACACGATGCCGGTGTAGCCCATCATGAGAAGGTCGAAACGCCGCATCGGCCGCGGCTGGTAGGGCACGGCGCGCGCCGACAGAAGTGCCACCTGCCGTTTCTGAACCAGGCGATCGACGGTAAAGGCGACCAGCGCCGGAATCAGCAGCACCACGCTGACCACCGCGCCCATCTGGAAATTCTGCTGACCGATGACCTGCTTGTAGATGTCGACCGCGAGCACGTTGTACTGCCCGCCGATCACCTTGGGCGCGCCGAAGTCGGTGATCACCAGATTGAACACGACGAAGGCGGCGGAGATCAGGCCATAACGTGCGCCGGGCAGGGTGACGGTCCAGAAGATGCGCCACTTCGGCGCCCGCAGGGCGATCGCCGCTTCGTAGAGGCGCGCATCGGCGATCGACAGCGCCGTAATGATGATCAGCAGCGCATGGGGAAAGGTGAAGAACACCGAGGCGATCACGATGCCGATCGGACCGTAGATTTCCGTCGGGCCGTAGGTGCCATTGTCCAGCGCCTGCCAGACCCACGCCACGCTGTCGGCACCGAACAGAGCCTCCAGCACCTTGACCACGATGCTCTGACTGCCGAACAGGTAGACCAGCGCAATGCCCGGCAGCAGTGACGGCACCAGAATCGGCACCAACGCCGCGGTCTTGAACAGACCCTTGAACGGCATGCAGCTTCGCGTCAGCGCATAGGCGAACACGAACGCCAGCGACACGGTGATGATGGTGCTGATGATGGAGATCGTCAGGCTGTGTTCAATCGACGAAAACAGCGCCGGCGTCGAGAAATAGACCAGATAGTTGCCGATTCCCTTGGTCTGCGACGGGCGCAGCGTGACGCGGCGAAAATCGTTGCTGGAAAATTCCCGCCACTCGGTGTCGGTAAACTGCTGGCCGCGCACCATGTACCCGCCGGTGTTCGGCTCGGTATTGCGAATGCGATAGCGCGTCGGCGCCAGAAAGCTGAAATCGGGGAAGAATTCCGTCGCCTGCATGCGCCCGTCGGCGGTCGTCACTAGATCGTCGCGACGGACGATGCCAAGCTCCTCACCCCGTTCCAGCGCATTGATCGGCGGCCCCCATCCCTGCCCTTCGTCAACCTGAAATTCGATGGTATCGAGGCGGAAGGAATAGATCTCGAACGACTTGCTCAGCATCGCGTAAAGCGGCAGCGCCAGCGCCACTATGAGATAAAGCGCGATCGCAACCATGAAGGCGCGCATCAGCCAGTCGTCGCGGTTGAGCTTCGGCCGGATACGGGCGGCGGGACGCCGGACCTGGGCGATGCTAACCATGGGTGGCGGCCCCGGCGTAAATGCGGATGCGGTCGCGCGGCAGGCGCACATGGATGTCCTGCCCCTCGCTCAGCCCGAGGCTGCGAACCTGATTGATCGAGATGTCGGCCCGCAGTCGTGCCTCACCCAGATGATCGTTGGCCAGATCGGCGCGGAAGAACGAACCGAGGAATTCCAGCGCGCTGATGCGAACCTGGAACACGTTGCCTTCGTAGAGCCGGGCTTCCTCGACGATGATATCTTCGGGCCGGATCGCAACCGTGACCGGTGTTTCCGGGCTCAGACCCTCGAAATCGCAGGACAGGACAATGTCCCCGATCCGAACCTGTTCGGGACCGGCCACCCGGCCCGGAACGAAATTCATGGTGCCGATAAAATCGGCGACAAAAACGGTCGCCGGGGCCCGGTAGACCTCGATCGGGGATCCGATCTGTTCGATGACGCCGTGGTTCATGACCACGATGCGATCGGCCATCGTCAACGCCTCTTCCTGATCGTGCGTAACCATGATCGTCGTCACGCCGAGGCGCCGTTGCAGGGCCTTGATTTCATGGCGCAGATGCCCCCGGACCTTGGCATCGAGTGCCGACAGCGGCTCGTCGAGCAGCAACAGTCCCGGCGACGTCGCGATGGCCCGGGCCAGCGCAACCCGCTGCTGCTGACCGCCGGAAAGCTGGGCCGGGTACTTGTCGCCCTGATCGGCCAACCCGACCAGGTCGAGCAGTTCCTCGACGCGCTGGTTGATCTCGGCCCGGCGCATTTTTCGGTTTTCCAGACCGTAGGCGATATTCTTGTGCACGGTCAGATTGGGAAACAGGGCATAGGACTGGAAAACGATCCCGAAGTCGCGCTGAGTCGGCGGCAGGACGGAAATATCGCGTCCCGCCTGCTCGATTCGGCCGCTGGTCTGGATGTCGAGCCCGGCGATCGCCCGCAACAGCGTCGTCTTGCCGCATCCCGAGGGGCCGAGAAAACACACGAATTCGCCCTCGAAGACTTCGAGGTCGATGTTGTTCAACGCCGTGAAGGCGCCGAACTTCTTGACCAGGTTTTCGATGCGCAGAAAGACCGGTGGCCGGGTTCCGGTATCGGGACTTTCGCGCCCGTTGCCCGAGGGCATCGCGCGTTCCTGCGAAACAGCGGTATTTTGCGTCAACGGCATGGCTGATCAACCATTGCGAAAGATCTCACACTCGCCCTTCATCCATCTGTCACTATCCGTCCGTCACTACCGGTCGGACCTGTGCTTGCAGGCCGGCGAGCGTGCATGAAAGGCGGACTCATGAGCGAAGAACCGTATTCCAGGGCCCGGTGACCCCGGGCGGGTGCCGGCCGCCGCCCGGACGGGGCGGCGACCGGTCCGCACAATCGGGACGGAACCCGCGCGGGCTCAGCCCTTCGGTTCCGACTTCATGCCGTAGCGCTTCTGCCACTCCTCCAGGATCCGCTTGCGATTGCGCGCGGCCCATTCGAAGTCGTTGTCGATCATCGCCTCGACGATGCCTTCCGGGAAATACTTCACCGGCTTGGCGATACCCGGGATGGCAACGACGGCATAGCCCTCGTTGTAGAGACGGTTGGCCTTCTCGGTGATCGACCAGTCGACCAGCCGCTTGGCCGCTTCCAGATTGTCGGTGCCGCGCACGATCGCGGTCGCCTCCATATCCCAGCCGACGCCTTCCGACGGGATGATGATCTCGATCGGGGCGCCCTTGGCCTTGGACTTGGCGCCGCGGAACGCAAACGAGATACCGATCGGGATTTCACCGGCCGCCGCCTGCTTGCACGGCTTCGAGCCCGAATGGGTGTAGTGGCTGATGTTCTCGTGGAGGG
>RFLL01000412.1 GCA_003693905.1 Alphaproteobacteria bacterium | reverse complement strand
CGAGCGGCTGGAGGCGGCCGGGCTCGCATTCGCCGAGGCTGAATCCTATGCGACACCGCGGCGCCTGTCGCTGGTGGTGCGCGGGCTGCCGACCAGGCAGCCGGATGTCGTCGAGGAACGCCGCGGCCCGCGGGTCGATGCTCCCGAAAAGGCGATCCAGGGGTTCCTCAAGGCCAACGGCCTGCGCTCGATCAAACAGGCCGAGGTGCGCGAAACCGAACGCGGTGCTTTTTTGTTCGCGGTCCGGCACATCAAGGGGCAGCCGACGGCCAAGGTTCTGCCCGGTCTGATCGTCGAGACGATCCAGGCCATGTCATGGCCGAAATCGATGCGCTGGGCCGATACCACGTTGCGCTGGGTGCGTCCGCTGCACGGGGTTCTGGCCGCCTTTGCCGGCCGTCCGCTGAGCGGCGCCGTGCCGCTTGGCCCGGGGCGGACCTTGCGCTTCGGCACCCGGACGCAGGGGCACCGGTTTCTGGCCCCGCGCATCCTCAATGCGACCCGCTTCCGCGATTACCAGGCCAAGCTGCGTCGGGCCAAGGTGATGCTCGACCCGCAGGAACGCCGCGCCGAGATTCTGCGTCAGGCCAAGCGCCGTGCAGCGCGGGTCAAGCTGGTGCTCGACGACGATCCCGTTCTGATCGACGAGGTCACCGGTCTGGTCGAATGGCCGGTGGTGCTGATGGGGCGGATCGACAAACGCTTCATGGACCTGCCGCCCGAGGTTCTGGTGACCTCGATGCGGGCGCATCAGAAGTATCTGACCCTGCGCGACAAACGCGGCCGGTTGGCGGACCGGTTTCTGATCGTGGTCAATACCGAAACCGCGGACGGGGGCCGCGCGATCGTGGCCGGCAACGAGCGCGTGCTGCGCGCACGCCTGGCCGATGCTCGCTTCTTCTGGGACCAGGATCGCAAGGTGCCGCTGGCCGACCGGGTTCCGCGTCTGGCCCAGATCGTGTTTCACGACAAGCTCGGTACATTGGCCGACAAGGTCGAGCGGGTTCAGATGCTGGCCACCGAAATCGCCGACTATGTGCCCGGCGCCGACAAGGACCGGGTGCGCGCGGCGGCGCGTCTGTGCAAGGCCGATCTGGTCACCGGCATGGTCGGCGAATTTCCCGAATTGCAGGGCATCATGGGCTACTACTACGCCCTGCACGACGGCTATCACCCGGACATTGCCCGCGCCATCGCCGAGCACTATTCGCCGCTCGGCCCCAACGATACCTGCCCGTCGGCGCCGATTTCGGTGGCGGTGGCGCTGGCCGACAAGATCGACACCCTGGTCGGATTCTTTGCCGTCGGCGAGCGTCCGACGGGATCGAAGGATCCTTATGCCCTGCGCCGCGCGGCGCTCGGTGTCATTCGCCTGATCGTGGAGAACGGCCTGCGTCTGCCGTTGCTCAAGGCGTTCGAGCTGGCTTCGTTCGCGGCACCGGTGGCGATGCGCGAACATTGGCGCCGGGTCGCCGGCGAGATGCTGGATTTCTTCGCCGACCGGCTCAAGGTGGCGCTGCGCGACAAGGGCGTGCGTCACGATCTGATTGCGGCGGTCTTTGCCGTCGGCGGCGAGGATGATCTCGTGCGTCTGCTGGCGCGGGTGCGCGCTCTGGAAACGTTCCTGGTTTCCGAGGACGGGGCCAACCTTCTGATCGCCTATCGCCGCGCCGCCAACATCGTACGCATCGAGGAAAAGGCCGACCACCGGTCCTACGACGGCGACGTCGATGTTTCGGCGTTCCGTCAGGACGAGGAACGGCGCCTGTTCGATGCCCTGGTCAGTACCGGCGCCGCGGCCCGGACGGCGCTGGCCAAGGAGGATTTTGCCGGCGCGATGACGGCGCTAGCCCACCTGCGCCGGCCGGTGGACGATTTCTTCGACCACGTGACGGTCAACACGGACGATCCGGTCCTGCGCGCCAACCGGCTGCGTCTGCTGGCCCGGATCCGGGCCACGCTGGACCGGGTGGCCGATTTCTCGAAGATCGAGGGGTAGAGGGAGAGCAATGGCCAAGTGGGTCTATTCGTTCGGCGACGGCAGGGCCGAAGGCAGCGCCGGGATGCGCGATCTTCTGGGCGGCAAGGGGGCCAACCTGGCCGAGATGTCGGCGCTCGGGTTGCCGGTGCCGCCGGGCTTCACGATCACGACCGAAGTCTGCAACGCCTACTATGCCAACAACCGGACCTATCCGAAGGGCCTGGAAGAACAGGTCGATCGCGCCCTGCGCCGGGTCGAGCGGCAGGTCGGCGCCCGCTTCGGCGATGCGGTCAATCCGCTGCTGGTTTCGGTCCGTTCCGGTGCCCGGGCATCGATGCCGGGTATGATGGATACCGTGCTCAACCTCGGTCTCAACGACGAGACGGTGGCCGGGCTGGCGCGCCAGTCGGGTGACGAACGCTTCGCCTACGACAGCTATCGCCGCTTCATCCAGATGTTCGCCAACGTCGTCCTCGGCGTCGAACATCACCTGTTCGAGGAGATTCTCGAACTCCAGAAGGAAGACAGGGGCGTCAGCCTCGACACCGAGCTGGACGCCGAGGACTGGCGCGCCGTCATCCGTCAGTACCAGGACATGGTGCGCGAGATAACCGGCGAGCCGTTCCCCCAGGATCCGAGGGCGCAACTGTGGGCGGCGATCGGCGCCGTCTTCGGCTCGTGGATGAACCAGCGCGCGGTGACCTATCGCCGCCTTCACGACATCCCGGCCGAATGGGGCACGGCCGTCAACGTTCAGGCCATGGTGTTCGGCAACATGGGCGAGGATTGCGCCACCGGGGTCGCATTCACGCGCAATCCGTCCACCGGCGAAAACGAGTTTTACGGCGAATACCTGGTCAACGCGCAGGGCGAAGACGTGGTCGCCGGCATTCGCACGCCGCAGCATCTGACCATCGCCGGAAAGCTGGCCAACAATTCCTCGCTGCCGGCGATGGAAGAGGTCATGCCACGCGTCTTCAAGCAGCTTCTGAAGGTGCGCCGGACTCTGGAACGCCATTACCGCGACATGCAGGACATCGAGTTCACGGTGCAACGTGGTCGGCTTTACATGCTTCAGACGCGTGCCGGCAAACGCACGGCGCCGGCGGCGATCAGGATCGCCGTCGACATGGTGCGCGAAGGCCTCATCAGCCGCGAGGAAGCGGTGGCGCGCATCACCCCGGCATCGCTCGATCAGCTTCTTCATCCCACCCTCGATCCCAAAGCGCCGCGCACCGTGATCGCCCGCGGCCTGCCGGCTTCACCCGGTGCCGCCTCGGGCAAGATCGCCTTTACCGCCGATGCCGCCGAAGCGCGTGCCGCCGCCGGCGAGGCGATCATTCTGTGCCGGGTCGAAACCTCGCCCGAGGATATTCACGGCATGCACGCGGCACGCGGCATTCTGACCACCCGCGGCGGCATGACCAGCCATGCCGCGGTGGTGGCACGCGGCATGGGCCGGGCCTGTGTCGCCGGTGCCGGTGAGTTGCGTATCGACTACAAGGCCGGAGTCATGCGGGTTGGTTCGCACGAGTTGCGCGAAGGTGACGTCATCACCATCGACGGGGCCACCGGCGAGGTCATGCTGGACGAGGTGCCGACCATCCAGCCGGCGCTGTCGGGGGATTTCGGCACTCTGATGGAATGGGCCGACGAGGTACGCACGATGGGCGTGCGCGCCAATGCCGATATGCCGCTCGATGCCCAGACGGCGCTGCGCTTCGGTGCCGAAGGCATCGGCCTGTGCCGGACCGAGCACATGTTCTTCGATTCCGGGCGCATCGTCGCGGTGCGCGAAATGATCCTCGCCGACACCGAAGAAGAGCGGCGCCGGGCGCTGGCCAAGCTTCTGCCCATGCAACGCGCCGACTTCATCGAGATCTTCCGCAGCATGAAGGGGCTGCCGGTTACGATCCGGCTGCTCGACCCGCCGCTCAACGAGTTTCTGCCCCACGGCGAAGCGGAGATGGCCGAAGTCGCCGAGGCGGCCGGCGTGTCGGTCGATCGTGTGCGGGCCCGCAAGATCAAGCTCGACGAGTGGAACCCGATGCTGGGTCATCGCGGCTGCCGGCTGGGAATCACCTATCCCGAGATCTATGAGATGCAGGCGCGTGCGATCTTCGAGGCCGCGGCCGCCGTGTTCAAGGAAACCGGCGATACGGTGCAGCCCGAAATCATGATTCCGCTGGTTGCCATCCGCAAGGAACTCGACATCCTCAAGGATCTGGTCGATCGCATTGCACGCGACGTAATGGCGCGTGAAGCTGTCCGGATCGACTATCTGGTCGGTACCATGATCGAGTTGCCGCGGGCCTGTCTGCTGGCCGGGGAGATCGCCGAGACGGCCGAATTCTTCAGCTTCGGGACCAATGACCTGACGCAGACGACCTACGGCCTGTCGCGCGACGATTCGGCCAGCTTCCTCGGCGTCTACGAGCAACGGGGAATCATCGAACGCGATCCGTTCATTACCATCGACCGTGACGGCGTCGGCGAATTGATGCGCATCGGCGCGGTGCGCGGCCGTCAGGCCCGGGCCGATCTCAAGCTCGGCATCTGCGGCGAACACGGCGGCGATCCCGATTCGATCCATGTCTGTCAGAGCGTCGGTCTGGATTACGTGTCGTGTTCGCCCTACCGTGTGCCGACTGCGCGCCTGGCCGCGGCGCAGGCGGCCCTGGCGGCGAAGCAGGCGGCGGATGCCGCTGAGGGCAGGCGCGCCCGGCGCAGGAAGAATGCTGCGAAAAAGAAGGCCGTCCAGAAGGGTGCCCGGAAGGCGGCTGCGAAGAAGAAGGCTGCGAAGAAGAAAAGCGCCAAAAAGACGGCCGCCGGAAAAAAGATCGCCGGGAAAGCGGCGAAGAAAGCCGT
>RFLL01000411.1 GCA_003693905.1 Alphaproteobacteria bacterium | reverse complement strand
CTCCTCGGCTGGGTTGCAAGCCGCCTTGAGGAGCGGCTCGCTGGCCTGGAGGCCGCCGTTGCAGAGCGCGGCAGCGGAGCTGGCAAGGCAGCTGGAAAACGTCGAACCCGACGCCTTCGCTAGCGCCCTGTCGGCGCAGGTGCGGGCGCGCTGGCAGGCGCTGCTCGACGGCATTCTGGCCTATCGCCGCCACCCCTACCGGCGCCGCCTCGCTGATCCCCCCGTGGTATGGTGCGAAGGCACGACCCGGGTTCTCGATTACGGTGCTTTGATGCCGGAGGGGATGACGGGCGCGCCGGTACTGTTCGTGCCTTCGCTGATCAACCGGGCCTACATTCTCGACCTGACACAGGATCGCTCGCTGCTGCGCTGGCTCGCCGCGCAGGGCCTGCGCCCGCTCCTGGTCGACTGGGACCGACCCGGGGACTGCGAGCGCGGTTTCACCCTCGACGATTATATCGCCGGGCGCTTGGAGCACGCGCTCGATGCGGTGCGCGCGGCCACCGGCCGGGCGCCGCTGGTGGTCGGCTATTGCATGGGGGGGCTGCTTGCTCTGGCCTTGGCGCTGCGCCGTCAGGACGATGTCGCGGGGCTGGCGCTGCTGGCGACGCCGTGGGATTTCCACGCCGCACCGGGCGGACAGGGGGCACTGGCCGCCGGGGCGTTGCAAGTGTTCGAACCGGGCCTGGAAATTCTTGGCGAGTTGCCGGTCGATGCGATTCAGATGCTGTTCGCAGCCCTTGATCCCCACCTCGTCCCGCGCAAGTTCATGGCCTTTGCCGCCCTCGACCCCGACAGCGACAAGGCGCGGCTGTTCGTGGCTCTGGAAGACTGGCTCAATGACGGCGTGCCGCTGGCTGCACCGGTTGCGCGTGCGTGTCTGGGCGAGTGGTACGGCGCCAACGCGCCGGCGCGCGGACGTTGGCGGGTCGCCGGCGAGGTGGTCGATCCCGGTGCTCTCACGCGCCCGTGCCTGTGCCTGATCCCGGCCCGCGACCGCATCGTGCCGCCGGCTTCGGCCGCCGCCCTGGCGCAGGCGATCCCCGGGGCGCAGTCGCTCACGCCGCGCGCCGGCCATATCGGCATGGTGGTCAGCGCCCATGCGCCACGGGACGTGTGGACCCCGCTGGCGGCGTGGCTGCGCACGCACGCGGCCGATGAAGCGGGACCGGCGCGTACCGGAAGGACGGCTCGCACGATGCGCCGCCGCACGCCGCGCAAGCGTGCAAAGACGAGCCGGGCGTGAGCCGCCGGGCGGTAAAGCCGGAAGTTGCAAGGATTCGCATCCCGCCGGCCTTGCGCCGTAAACACGGGAGGCGCATATAGACGGGCGGACATGTTGCGACGCAACATTGTTCATTGAACCCGACAACGACGGCACCGCGACCAAGGTGCCGCACATGCCGTGCTTCGTCACCACCCTTTCGGTGCAGCCATACGGAGCAGACCCATCGCCCGCAAGGATCGGGCATCAGACGAGGGAGCATTCCTGAGATGAGTGAAATCGTCATTGCAGGTGCCGTGCGCACGCCGGTCGGTGCGTTCAACGGCGGGCTGTCCAGCGTTCCGGCCTCCTATCTCGGTACCGTGGCCATCAAGGAGGCCCTGAACCGGGCCAAGGTCGATGCGGCCGAGGTCGACGAAGCCGTCATCGGTCAGATTCTCACCGCCGGCGCTGGTCAGAACCCGGCCCGTCAGGCCGCCGTCCACGCCGGGATCCCGGTCGAAAAGACGGCCTATCAGGTCAATCAGCTCTGCGGTTCGGGCCTGCGTACCGTGGCGCTCGGCTATCAGGCGATCCGCCTTGGCGATGCCGGCATCGTCGTTGCCGGCGGCCAGGAAAGCATGAGCCAGGCCCCGCACGTCGCGCACCTGCGCAACGGCGTCAAGATGGGCGATCTTTCGGTCGTCGATTCGATGATCAAGGACGGTCTGTGGGATGCCTTCAACGGCTATCACATGGGCAACACGGCCGAGAATGTCGCCCGCAAATATCAGATCACCCGCGAGGAACAGGATGCCTTCGCCGCCGCCTCGCAGCAGAAGGCCGAAGCCGCCCAGAAGGCGGGCAGGTTCAAGGACGAGATCGTGCCGGTGACGATCAAGACCCGCAAGGGCGAGGTCGTCGTCGATACCGACGAACATCCCAAGCATGGTACCACGGTCGAATCGCTGGCCAAGCTGCGCCCGGCCTTCGACAAGGAAGGAACGGTGACCGCGGGCAACGCCAGCGGCATCAATGACGGGGCGGCCGCGGTGGTGCTGATGAGCGCCGAGGAGGCCGCCCGGCGCGGCGTCAAGCCGCTGGCGCGCATTGTGTCGTGGGCGACCTGCGGTGTCGATCCGGCGATCATGGGTACGGGGCCGATTCCGGCCAGCCGCAAGGCGCTGGAGCGCGCCGGCTGGAGCGTCAATGATCTCGACCTGATCGAAGCCAACGAAGCCTTCGCGGCCCAGGCGATCGCGGTCAACAAGGAGCTCGGCTGGGACGTGAGCAAGGTCAACGTCAACGGCGGCGCCATCGCTCTCGGCCACCCGATCGGGGCCTCGGGGACCCGCATCCTGGTGACCCTGCTGTACGAGATGGCACGTCGCGACGCCAAGCGCGGCCTGGCGACGCTGTGCATTGGCGGCGGCATGGGCATCGCCATGTGCGTCGAGCGCGACTGAGCGGCCCTTCGGCGCGTTGTCGAATCGCCGTTGCCGGCGCCCCCAGCGTTCCGGCTTCTCACGGGAGGCGCTCCCTGCAAGACGCTCCCGTGGGAGGCCGCGGCGCCTCGGCGTGCTTGGTGACGGCGCCGTTTCCTGCTTTCATAGGTTGCACAGCAGGCGGTCCGGGACCACCGGGCGGCCGAGACAGGGAGGAGCGGTATGGCACGTGTAGCTCTTGTTACCGGCGGCACCCGGGGCATCGGGGCCGCCATCTCGGAAGCGCTGAACAAGGCCGGATACAAGGTCGCGGCGACCTATCACGGCAACGATGCGGCCGCAAACGCCTTCAAGGAACGCACCGGCATTGCCGTCTACAAGTGGGACGTGGCCGACTTTGCGGCGTGCAAGGACGGCGTCGCGCGCGTCGAAGCCGACCTCGGACCGATCGATATCCTGGTCAACAACGCCGGGATCACCCGCGACGGCATGTTCCATCGCATGAGCCCGGACAACTGGGATGCCGTGATCCGGACCAACCTCGATT
>RFLL01000410.1 GCA_003693905.1 Alphaproteobacteria bacterium | reverse complement strand
TAGCGCAGCGTGATCGGCGCCGATTCAAGCGCGAGTTCGAGCGTCGTCGGCGCCCCTTCCTTCAAGGCCCGCAGGGGGCCGCTGTTCAGCGTGAGGGAGACTTTCTGATCGTTCCAGACGAAGGAACCGTCGGCGTTGAACGGGCTGTCCATGTCCGGCAGATCGATAGCCATGGCAATGTTGCGCACCTCGATCGCCTGCCCGTTGCGGGCATCGAAAAAGGTGATCAGACCGTCCTCCAGGCGCACCTCGCCGAGGCTGAGATCGGGCATCTCACCGACCTCCACTCCTTCGCCGCTTTCGTCGTCGCGCGCTTTCTTCGCCTCGGCTGCCGCCGCACCGGCAAAAACCCAGTTGGGCCGGCCTTCCTTGTCCACTTCCAGATGAATCACCGGTTTGACCAGTACGAAGGTGTCGACCTTCAACTGCCCGGAAAGCAGTGGCCACACCTGAAGTCGCAGCCGTACCTTCTCGAAGCTGGCCATGGCCGGTTCACGCGCCCCCGGCGCGTTGGCGAAGGACACGTCGTCAGCCTCCAGCGCCAGCGCGGGCAGCAGCGACAGGCGGATGTCGCCGCGCAGCGCCAATTCACGCCCGGTCGCCTCGCGAACGCCGTCCACGACCTGCTGGCGATAGACATCGACGGGAATGAAAAACGGCGCCGCGACCAGAACGACCACCACCAGAACGATGACGGCGCCGACGCCGATCAATACCTTCTTCATGCATGCCTCCTACAGGCGTCCGGATGCCGCCGCATCAGCCAACTTGTATCCGGGCGACGACATCTGCCATGCTTCGCTCCGGCCGGCAGCCGGCGTCCGGTTGGGTCATACGGCGCGCCCTCGTTTCGATCTTCATGTTCGAGTGGGCCCGTTCCCGAGTGGACCCGGCACCTGAGTGGGATAGATGGATTGCACACAAATGACAAGCATTGCCGCCGCCTTTCCATCTGCAACCGGCACCGCATCGTCGTCGCGACGGCAACGTTCCCACAGGGACCGGCATAACGTAAGGGGCCTGGCGCAAGTGTCGCGGTTCCGGTTCCTCTTCACACCCTTTTTGATGGCCCGGCGGGCGGCCGCATGGGCGGCGGCATTGATGCTGTTCGCGATGCCGGCGGCGGCCGGCGAACTCATCATCGGCCTGACGCAATTTCCGTCGACCCTCAATCCGCAGCTCGATTCGATGCTGGCCAAATCGTACGTTCTGGCCATGACGCAGCGCCCGATCACCGCCTACGATCAGGACTGGAAGGTGGTGTGCCTGCTGTGTACCGAATTGCCGACGCTGGAAAACGGTCTGGCCAAGCGGGTGACGCTGCCCGACGGGCGCGAGGGCATCGCCGTGACCTATACCCTGCGCCGCGATGCGACCTGGGGCGACGGCACGCCGGTGACCAGCGCCGACATGGTGTTCACCTGGGAGGTCGGTCGCCATCCGAAATCGGGCGTCAGCAACTTCGAGGCGTTCCGCCGCATCCTCAGAATCGACGTCGTCGACGACAAGACCTTCACCGTCGTCGTCGATCGCGTCACCTTCGATTACAATGCCTTGGCCCTCGACCTGCTGCCGGCCCACATCGAGCGTCCCATCTTCGAGGCCGATCCAGCCAACTATCGCCATCGCACCGCTTACGATTCCGATCCGACCAATCCGGGCCTGGCGTTCGGGCCGTACCGGATCGTCGAAGTGGTTTCGGGCGCGCGCATCGTACTCGCCCGCAACGAGACGTGGTGGGGAGCGAAGCCGGCATTCGACCGCATCACCGTGCGAGTGATCGAAAACACCGCGGCTCTCGAAGCCAACCTGCTGTCGGGCGCCATCGACATGATCGCTGGGGAACTGGGCCTGACCATCGACCAGGCTCTGGCGTTCGAGCGCCGCCACGGCAAACGCTTTCGGATTCTGTACAAGCCGGGACTGATCTACGAGCACCTCGATCTCAACCTCGACAACCCGATCCTGGCCGACCGGCGGGTGCGCCGGGCGCTGATCCACGCCATCGACCGGAAGGCGATCAGCGAGCGCCTGTTCGCCGGCCGTCAGCCGGTGGCGCACGGGCCGGTCAGCCCCCTCGACTGGGTCTACGATCCGGATCTGCCGAAATACGACTACGATCCGGACCGGGCCGCAGCCCTGCTCGACGAAGCCGGATGGTCGCTCGTCAAGCAGGGCATCCGCCATGATGCGGCAGGCCGGCGCCTGACCCTGGAACTGATGACCACGGCCGGCAACCGCAACCGCGAGCTGGTCGAACAGGTGCTGCAAAGCCAGTGGCGCAAGGCCGGCATCGACGTGCGCATTCGCAATCAGCCGGCACGCGTGTTCTTCGGCGAGACGGTCACCAGGCGCAAGTTCACCGGCGCGGCGATGTTCGCCTGGCTGTCGTCGCCCGAGAACGTACCGCGTACGACGCTGTATTCCGACCAGATTCCAAGTGCGCAGAACAACTGGGCGGGACAGAACTACACCGGCTTTCGCAACGCCGAGATGGACGCGCTGATCGACGCCATCGAGGTCGAGCTCGACCGCACCAAGCGCAAGGCGCTGTGGCAGCGCCTGCAACGGCTGTACGCCGAGGAGCTGCCGGCGATCCCCCTGTTCTGGCGGGCCGAGGTCTACGTCCTGCCCAAGTGGCTGTCCGGCGTGCGTCCGACCGGCCACCAGTACACCACGACGCTGTGGGTCGAGGAATGGCAGGACGCCCGCTGAGCCGTGAGCGCCACCGCGCCCGCAACGGCGGTGGCAAAGCGTTGCGATGATCCGCTACATCGCGCAGCGCCTGGCCGAATCGGTGGCCGTGCTGCTGGTGATGTCGTTCGTCATCTATGCCCTGATCGGCCTCATGCCGGGCGATCCGGTCGACCTCATGGTCAGCGCCAATCCCGACCTGACGCCGGCCGATGCGGCGCGTCTGCGCGCGCTTTACGGTCTCGACCGGCCGCTGGGCGAACGTTATCTCAACTGGCTGTCGGCCGCACTCGGCGGCGACTTCGGCTACTCGCGCCTGCATGCCCGCCCGGTGCTGGAGGTGCTGGCCCCGCGTCTTGCCAACACGGTCCTGCTGATGGGGCTCAGCTTCGCGCTCGCCTTCGCGCTCGCCCTGCCAGCCGGCCTCATCGCGGCGCTGCGCCCGCGCACGGCAACCGACGGGGCCGTCAACATGGTCGCCTTCGCCGGCATCTCGATACCGCCGTTCTGGCTGGCGATCCTGCTCATCATCGTGTTCGCGGTGTGGCTGGGCTGGCTGCCGGCCGGCGGCATGCCGCCGGCCGGCGCCGCGTGGTCGACGCAGGCCGCCTATCTGGCGCTGCCGGTGGCGACACTGACCATCGCCACGATGGGCGGGATTCTGCGTTTCGTACGTGCCGCCACTCTGGAGGC
>RFLL01000006.1 GCA_003693905.1 Alphaproteobacteria bacterium | reverse complement strand
GGGGGCCAGCCTGCCGGCAACCAAGCAGCGGATCGAACGGGCCTGGGGCAGGCGATGCTTCGACCACGCCGGGGCGACCGAAGTCGGCGCGTGGGGATTCGAATGCGGCGCCGAGCCGGGCCTTCACGCCAACGAAGGGGAATTCATCTGCGAGGTCATCGACCCGGCCACCGGCGCCCCGGCCCGCGAAGGAGAACTGGTCATCACCAACCTGGGGCGCCCGGGGATGCCGGTCATCCGCTATCGGACCGGGGACAAGGTGATCGTCAATGACGCGCCGTGCGCGTGCGGGCGCTCGTTCCTGCGCTTCGACGGCGGCGTGATCGGGCGCATCGACGATGCGCTGGTGGTGCGCGGGATCAACGTCTTCCCCAGCGCCATCGAAAACATCGTGCGCCGATTCCCGGCCGTCGGCGAATTTTCCGTGCACGTGCGCCGGCGCAAGTCGCTGGACGAAATGGAAGTCCAGATCGAGACCCAGGCCCCGGACCCGGAAGCCCTAGCCGCGGCCGTGGGGCGGGAGATCCACAGCGCCCTCGGCCTGCGGGCAAGGGTAACCCCGGTCGGCTTCGGAACCCTGCCCCGCTTCGACCTCAAGGCCCGGCGTTTCACCGACCATCGCAAGAAGATCTGAACGAAGCGGAACAGACCGCGCGCGTTCATGCGCACCGAGGCGGCGTTTGATCGATCGCGGCGATCGCGCCCGAGCAACGGCTCACCGGGCATAAAGACCGAGCCCTTCGAAGGTCTGCCGTGCGGCAGCCCAGAGGTCCTCCTCGGAGCGCACCACCTTGGACATGACGTTCAAACCGATCAGAAGATTCTGCAAGGCCAGCGCTTTTTCCCGCAGATCCCCGCGGTCTTCGATTTCGCCGTTCGCGGCGGCACGTCGGAGCAGATGCTCCAGCCGCTCAAGATCGCTCAGGACAAGACGCTCCAGTTTCGCTCCCAGCCTTTCATCGACGCCGACCAGCTCCGTCAGGCAATTGATGACCAGACACCCCCTTGCCTGCGGGTCGGATGCGCGAATGCGGCAGATCTCCCTGAAGGTCCTGGTGATAAGCGGAATGATGCGGGTGTTTTCGTCGGGGTTGGACAGGCCGCGATTGGGGCTTTGTTCCAGGTACCGGGCCAACACCTCTTCGAACACGTTGGCACGACTTTGGAAGGCGTTGTAGAAGCTTGATCGCGTGATCCCCAGCTTCTCCGACATCGCTTTGACCGAACAGGCCTCGAACCCGTTTTTCCAGATCTCGTTCATGACGATCTCGACGGCCTGCTCGCGATCGAATTTGGCGGGTCGTCCCATTGCCCTGTCCAGCTCCTGCCCCCTGTCCGGCCCGGCCCCGGTCACCTCGGGATAAGGAAAAATTCTATACGCACATGGACAAAACGTCGACAGTCGTTTTATACATGCACGAACACAAATCGTGCCGTCGTCACCATGGCCGGAACGTGGCGCACAACGAAGAGCCACGGCGAAGAAAAAAGAAGACACCTCATGATCGCCCTTTTCGTGTCGACGGCAGCCGTCAAGGATCGGGGAATCTCACGAATACGCAAAGCGAACAGCAGAAACCTTTGCCACGTACGATGGCGCGCTGGTTCCGCGCGGTCAACTCGATGGCGGTCCCCAACCACTACGCGGTCGGCATCGTTCGGTTCCTGAACAAGGAGACACTTGCCGCCTGCATGAACCGGACGCCCGTCAGGTGCTTGTTCCGCTGCGCGACGAAGCGGCCGACATGACCCTGGTCGCCTGTTCGCTTCCCTCCGCATGGCCGATACCTCGGCCAACGGGCGGGGGAAGCATCCGGCGGGTCGGCCCGGCGGTGCGGACAAAGACGGTTTCGGAGAATGCCCGGTTCTACAGGCGCGGGAGTACCGGGCCGGGCGCAATACGATCAAAGGAGGTGATATGCGTTCTTTCCGTGAAATTGAAGCGCTTGCCGCGGAACGCAAAGGAGGCGCGGATGCCTTGCAGGCCCTTCTTTCCACTCCGCTGCCAAGCCGGGAAATTGCGAAGATTCCTGACGACCGGTGGCTGTCGGCCATGACGAAATGCATCTTTCAGGCCGGCTTCAATTGGCAGGTGATCGAGCGGAAGTGGGATCGTTTCGAGGAGGTCTTCGAAAACTTCGACGTCCCCCGATGGTCGATGATGTCCGATGAGGACCTGGATCGCCTGCTGAAGACGAAAGGGATTATCGCCAATGCCGCCAAGATCAGGGCGGTCGGCGCCAACGCCCGCTTCCTGTCGGAGCTGTCGCACCGGTACGGCAGCGCAGGCGCGCATTTCTCGGACTGGAAACGCGAACAATACTGCGCGAACCTCCGCGCCCTTCAGAAGAACGGGGCCCGGCTCGGGGGGCGGACCGGCCAGATTTTTTTGCGCCGCATGGGCGTGGATGCCCTGATCTTCTCACCCGACGTCCTCAAGGCGTTGAGCCGGGAGGGCGTCGTCGCCAGGATGCCAAGTTCCGAAAAGGATTTCGCTGCCGTTCAGTCGGCCATCGACACATGGGCCGAAGAAACCGGACGCCCCCTGACGCAGATCAGCCAGATCCTGGCGTTGTCGGTCGGCTGATCGCGACCTTCCGGCAGCGGTCCCGAGTACCCCGCGGCCGCGAAGAATTCGGCCGTGAGGTTGACGGACCCCGGCTACTTCAGAGCGAAGGCACCTTCGACGTATTCGAGAATGGTGCGCACGCAGGATTCGACATCCTGGGTCGAGGTATCGACCGTCAACTCCGGCGATGCTGGCGGCTCGTACGGGGCCGAGATGCCCGTGAACTCCGCGATCTCGCCGGCGCGCGCGCGCTTGTACAGCCCCTTGGGATCGCGCTTCTCGCAGGTCTCCAGATCGGCCTTGATATAGATCTCGTGGAAGGCGCTGCCGGCCGCGGCCCGGGCACGGTCGCGGTCGGCCTGATAGGGCGAAATGAAGGCCGTGATGCAGATGAAGCCGGCATCGGCGAACAACGCCGCCACTTCCCCGACACGGCGGATGTTTTCGGCCCGGTCTTCCGGCGAGAAGCCGAGGTTGGCGT
>RFLL01000409.1 GCA_003693905.1 Alphaproteobacteria bacterium | reverse complement strand
TCCCAGCGACAGGCAGAGCGGACACCTCGGCTCAGACCGTTCCCGCCTTGTGCCCCTTGCCGCCGATCGACACGCCGGCGCGGCGCATGATCACGTACTGCTGCGCGATCGACAGCATGTTGTTCCAGGTCCAGTAGATCACCAGCCCGGCCGGAAACTGCGCCAGCAGGAACGTGAACATGATCGGCATGAACATGAAGATCTTGGCCTGGACAGGATCCGGCGGCTGCGGGTTGAGTTTCTGTTGCAGGAACATGGTCAGGCCCATGACCAGTGGCCAGGCGCCGATGTTGAGCACGTTGAGCGGCCCGAGATCGGGAATCATCCACGGCAGCAGGCCGAAGCCGTTGAGGATCGACGTCGGGTCGGGAGCCGACAGATCCTTGATCCAGCCGAAGAACGGGGCGTGGCGCATTTCGATGGTGACGAACATCACCTTGTACAGCGCGAAGAACACCGGGATCTGGATGATGATCGGCAGACATCCCGAGACCGGATTGGTGCCTTCCTTGCGATACAGCGCCATCATTTCCTGGTTGAGGCGCTGGCGATCGTCGCCGAAACGCTCGCGCAGCCGGGCGATCTCGGGTTGCAGCTTCCGCATCTTGGCCATCGCGTTGTACGATTTGTTGGCGAGCGGGAAGAACAGCAGCTTGATGGCGACGGTCAGCAGCAGGATCGCGACACCGAAGTTGCCGGTGATCTGGGCGACATAGTGCAGCGCATAGAACAGCGGTTTGGTCAGGAAATAGAACCAGCCGAAATCGACCGCCAGATCGAAGCGCGCGATCCCGAGTTCGTCGCGGTAGCGATCAAGCAGGGTGACTTCCTTGGCTCCGGCGAACAGGCGACTGGTGACCGAAGTGCTCGATCCCGCCGCGACGCTGGCGCCCTGATACAGGAAGTCGGCCTGGTACTTGTCGACATTGTCGCGTCCACTGTAGACGAAGCGCGCATTGACCGGCCTGGTCTGATCGGGAACCAGGGCAACCAGCCAGTATTTGTCCGTAATCCCCAGCCAGCCGCCGGTCGTCTGGTCCTGGATCAGACCGTTTTTGCGCAGATCCTTGTAATCGACTTCCTTGAGCGTGCCGTCGAGAACGCCCAGCAATCCTTCATGCAGGATGTAGTAGCCGAGCGTTTTGGGTGTGCCGGTGCGCGAGATCAGGCCGTAGGGCAGCAGCGGCACGGCCGCCGCCCCTTCGTTGACGACGCGCTGGGTCACCGTGAACATGTAATGGTCGTCGATTTCGAAGCGCAGTTCGAAGCGCAGCCCCTGCTCATTCCGCCACGACAGGGTTATCGGCTGCGTCGGCGACAGAACCTTGCCGTCGGCCTGCCAGCGCGTGGTGGCATCGGGCAGGTCGATATCGTTGCGGCTCGATGTCCAGCGGAAATCGGCAAAGTAGGGATGCTCCGAGCCGGGTGGCGACAGCAGGACGATGTTGGGGCTGTTCTCGTCGATGGTCTCGCGGTAGCGCTTCAGCACCAGATCGTCGATACGCGCCCCGACCAGCGCGATGGAGCCGCGGACCGCCGGCGTTTCGATTCGCACCCGCGGGGTGGCGGCCAGAATCTCCGCTCGGCTGCGCGGGGTGACCACCGCGGTGGCCGGAGCTCCGGTGCCGGGCGATGGTGCGACCACGTCCCCCGAGGGCGGGGCAGGTGCATCGGGCGCCTGCGGGGCGCTCGTCGTTGCGGACGGTCCGGCCTGATCCCCCACCGGCGAAGGTTTCGGCGCCAGGAAAATCTGAAAGCCGAGCAGAATCGCGACCGACAGGACGATCGCTAGGATGAGGTTTCTTTGTTCCATGTCCGGCTTCGCTCTGGCTTCGGGCTTAGCGGGCGGAAGGGGTGTGCAGACGGCCGGAATCGGAAGATCCGGCCACAGGGGTGGATCCGACCCCGGTCCCGGGGTCGGGAACCGGGTCGTAGCCGGCGCCCCCCCATGGATTGCAGCGCAAAATGCGGCCTATCGCCAGCCATGTTCCGCGCACGGGGCCGTGGCGGCTCAGCGCTTCGATGGCATAGTGCGAGCAGCTTGGCCAGTAGCGGCAACTGGCGGGCAGAATCGCGACCAGGGTCCATTGATAGATCCGGATCGCGGCAATCAGGATGTGGCCGATGAGCTTCATGGTCCGATCTTCATGGCCGTCGGTTTTCGCTCCCCGTTCTCATGACTCCGGCATTCTCCGGGGCCTGGTATCCCTGGGGCGCCGGTTTCCCCGTCGATCCCGTCGCGGACGATGGCCCTTCACCCCTTCCAGAGCCTGGCGCAGATCCTCGATCAGCGCCGGGTAGGGTCGATCGAGCGTGCCGCTGCGCCCGATCAGCACATAATCGGTACCGGGGCATCCGCGCTCCGGCAACACCGCCATGGCGACGGCACGCAACCGCCGTCGCGCCCGATTGCGTCGCACCGCATTGCCGACCTTGCGACTGACGGTAAAGCCGACTCGAATGACGGCATTCTGGTCCATTGCCCCCCTTTTCCCGCGTTCCGGCGGGACATCGGGGGCATCGGGGCGTTGCCGGCGATCGGAGGGCAGCGCAGGTGCTGCATCCGGGCGGTGCACGGGTATCCGCCGTCTGGCCTGAAGGATGAGGCCAGGCGTCACCCACTTCGTGCGCGCCGCGGCCACCCGAAGGAAGTCGGGCCGGGCCTTCAGGCGCTCGACGCGCGGCATTTGCGCACCGCTACGCGGACAGGCGCTTGCGACCCTTTGCGCGTCGCCGCGACAGAATCCTGCGCCCGCCGACCGTCGCCATG
>RFLL01000408.1 GCA_003693905.1 Alphaproteobacteria bacterium | reverse complement strand
GTTGAAATCGAGCTCGTTCGACAACCGCCCATAAAGCTCGACCGCCTCCTTGTAGAAACGCACCGAAGCCGGCGTGATGTAGTTGGAGCGGATCACCGCCGTGTTGCGTGCCGTATTGCCGCCGGCAAGATATCCCTTCTCCAGCACCGCGACATTGCGAATACCCCAGTGCCGGGCCAGGTAGTACGCCGTTGCCAGACCATGTCCGCCGCCGCCGATGATGACCACATCATAGGTGCGCTTCAGATCGCACGGCGGGGGCAGGTCGGGGCGCGCCGGATAACGGCGGCGCAGGCCGTATTTCAACAATCCGATCGGCATGGCAGATCGCACCGTACGCAGGGCATCGAACGCGGCTGTTCGACACTCGACACGTTTGCGCGCAAATTCGTCAAGCGGGAATCACGGCTTGCAGGTACGGGGACGCTACGACGACGGTTTTCCGAAGGATGCCCAGGCGCTATGATCCGGTTGTCCCGGATCGGACCACCGACCATGGGATTGGCGTCCACTGTGGGCGACCAGGGAACACGCGCAGGGAGGGAGAGACATGCGACATCGCGTATTGGCCGGCGTCGTAGCTGCCGTTGCAGCCGTTGCCATTGCCGTGACGTCAGCGCAGGCGGGTGAAAAACAGGCCAACAAACGTTTCAAGCAGATGCTCGAACGAGGCAAGGTGGTGGTCGGCGTCAAGGCCGACTACAAGCCGTGGGGCTTCCGCGACCCGTCGGGCAAGCTGGTCGGAATGGAAATCGACCTCGCTCAGGACGTTGCCGATACCCTCGGCGTCGATCTGGAACTGGTGCCGGTGCAATCGTCGAACCGCATGCAGTTCCTGCAACAGGGCAAGATCGACCTGATGATCGCGACCATGTCGGACCGCTCCGACCGTCGCAAGGTGGTCGGCATCGTCGATCCCAACTACTACACCTCGGGCACCAACGTGCTGGCCCGCAAGGGGGCCGTGAAGTCGTGGGAGGACCTGCGCGGCAAGCCGGTATGCGGCAAGCAGGGCGCCTTTTATAACAAGATCGTGGCCCAGCGCTACGGCGCCAAGATCATCGCCTTCGTCGGCAATGCCGAGGCCAAGCAGGCCCTGCGCGACGGCAAGTGCATCGCCTGGGTGTATGACGATTCGTCAATCATGTCCGACCTGTCGTCGGGCGACTGGGACGGCTATGAAATGCCGTTGCCCTCGGAAGACGACAACCCGTGGGGACTGGCGGTGCCGCTCGAGGAACTCAACGGCATCTGGGGCCGTTTCATGTCGGGCATGGTCTATTACTGGCACGCCAGCGGCCGGCTGATCGAGCTTGAAAAGAAGTGGGGCATCCAGCCGACCGACTATCTGAAGCGGATGAACAAGAAGTTCGCTTACGAGCACGGACACCTGAAATAGGCAGTTCACCTCCGTGATCCGGCCGGAGACGCCGCCGAACCTGCGAAACGGGTTCGGCGGTGCCTTTGGTGGTCCGTCCCGGATGCCGTGGGGAAACGGGCGTGTTTGATCTCATCAGCGATTTCTTCCGCACGCTTTACGAAGAAACCGGCTGGAACTTCGTCATCTTCTACGAAGAGTACGAGTGGAGCCGGTTCGTCGATGCGATCTGGGTGTCGCTCAAACTGATCGCCGCCAGTCTGATTTTCAGCGTTCTCGTCGGCGTGATCGGCGCCTGGGCGCAGGGCTCGCCCATGCGCTGGCTGCGCCTGGTGATGGCCGGCTACATCCAGTTCTTCCGCAACACGCCGCCCTATGTCCAGCTTCTCTTTTTCTATTTCGTGGTCGGCAACCTGACGCCCAAGGTCGACATGGGCGGCTATTACGAACCGCTCATCGACAGTTTCGGCTGGGCCGTGATCTCGCTCAGCTTCTTTGCCGGGGCGTTCAACGTTGAAATCTTCCGCGCCGGCATCGAAGCGGTGCCCACCGCTACGCGCGAAGCGGCCGAATCGCTCGGCTATACGCGCCTCAAGGCGTATCTCTACATCATTCTGCCGTTGGCTTTCCGGGTCAGCCTGCCGGCTCTCAACAACAATCTGGTCAACCTCGTCAAGACGACGACGCAGGCCTATGCCATCGCCGTACCCGAGATGCTCTACACGCTGAATCAGGTGTGGTCCGACAATGTGAACGTGGAAGAGATGATGATCGTTCTGTTCATCTATTACGTCGGGCTGGTCGCGATTCTGGTGTGGGGCATGCACCGCTGGGAAAAGGCGATGCGCGTTCCGGGGTACGGATGATGCGATTGACGCGATTCGCCTGGCGCCCGCCCCGCCGCCGCCCGATTCCCGGCCTCGACGGCACCGCGACGAACACCGATCTGCCGGTGCTGTTGCCGCCCCCGGCGCCGGCACCGTCCCGTGTGCCGTGGCCGACCATCGAGGGGGTGCCGCGTCTGGTCATCCGGGCGTGGCACGTGCTGCTGGTGATGGGTGTTTTCGTACTTTCGATCGGGGTTGCCTATGCCCAGGCCCTACCCGCGCGTCTGGAGCTGTTCGACGCCTTCATCACCTGGCTGCCGTTCATCATGGACGGCTTCCTGCTCAATCTCACGATCAGCTTTCTGGCCATGGCCATCGGCACCACGCTCGGGGTCGGTCTCGGTCTGATGCAGATCTCGCTGCTGCGTCCGCTGCGCTGGCTGGCGTGGTCGATCACGCAGTTTTTCCGCAACACCCCGTGGCTGGTGCTGCTGTTCAGCTTCATGCTGCTGCTGCCGTTCGAGATCGTGATCGGCAAGCAGATCATTTCGATTCCCGGCTGGATCAAGGCCACCTTCGCCCTGTCGCTGCCGATCATGGCGAACATTGCCGAAATCGTGCGCGGAGCGGTGCAGTCGATCCCGTCCGGACAGTGGGAATCGGCGGAAAGCCTGGCTTTTTCGCGGCGCCAGACGCTGTGGATGATCATCCTGCCGCAGTGCGTGAAACGCATGATCCCGCCGTGGATGAACTGGTACGCCATTCTGACCATGGCCACGCCGCTGTGCTCGATCCTGGAGGTTCAGGAAATCGTCAAGTCGACGCGCGAGGCGCTGAACGCCATGGGCGACCGGCCCGAGCTTCTGGCGCCGTTCTACAGTTTCATCCTGGTGGTATTCTTTGCGTACTGCTATCCGATCGCACGCTGGACGATCGCGCTGGAACGCAGGTACGCGGTCAAAATCTGAGGAAGCAACCGGCCATGGCGTGGAGCCCCGACCAACCCATCGTCAGCATTCAGAACGTCTACAAGTCGTTCGGTCCCGTCGAAGTGCTGAAGGGCGTGTCGTTCGACGTCATGAAAGGCGAGGTCATCTGCATCATCGGGCCGTCGGGGTCGGGGAAATCCACCCTTCTGCGCTGCATCAACGCCCTGGTGCCGATCGACCGCGGCTCGATCATGGTCGAGGGGCAGGAAGTGCACGACCCCGATCTCGACAAGCTGGAGCTGCGCAAGAAGGTCGGCATGGTGTTCCAGCAGTACAATCTGTTTCCCCACAAGACCGCGCTTCAGAACGTCATGATGGCGCCGATCCATGTGCTCAAGCAGGACAAAGCCGAGGTCGAAGCCCGCGCCCGGCGTCTGATCAGGAAGGTCCGCCTCGAAGGCAAGGAGGACGCCTACCCGGGCGAGCTGTCCGGCGGGCAGCAGCAGCGCGTGGCAATCGCCCGTTCGCTGGCCATGAACCCGGACATCATGCTGTTCGACGAAGTAACGGCGGCGCTTGATCCCGAAACGGTGAAGGAGGTTCTGGTCACCATCCGCGAACTGGCCGAGGAAGGCATGACCTGTCTTCTGGTCACGCACGAAATGGGCTTCGCGCGCGAAATCGCCGACCATATCTATTTCACCGACGGCGGCGTGATCGTCGAGCACGGCCCGCCGAAAACCTTCTTCAAGGAAGCCCGGGACCCGCGCACGCGCGAATTCCTGAGCCAGATCCTGTAAGCGCGGGCGCCGGTTGCCACGATCCCGCGTGCGTGGAATGTGCGCTACGCCAGGCTCGCCGGATCGACGTTGCCGCCGCACACCAGCACGCCGATACGCTCGCCCGGACGCGGCTGGTAGGCGCCGCACAGCAGCGCCGCCAAGGCCGTGGCCCCGCCCGGCTCGGCGGCGATCCGCAAGGCCTCCCACAGGCATCGCTGTGCGGCGCGGATCGCCTTGTCGGGGACGGTTACGGCCTCGTCGACGTAAGCCCGGGCGATCGGAAACATCAGGTTCCCGACACGTCGCGCGCCCAGCGAATCGGCGGCAATCCCCGACACCTCCACGTCGACCGGTCGACCGGCAGCCAGCGCCGCGCCGAGCGCCCGGGAAGTCTCCGGCTCGACCGCGACGAGCCTGAGCGCCCCGCGGTACCACGCCGCCATGCCACCGATCAGGCCACCGCCGCCGACGGCCACCAGAACCGTGTCGAGATCCGGCGCCTGAGCCGCAAATTCGCGCGCCGTCGTGCCCTGCCCGGCCAAGGTGGCCGGCGCGTCGTAGGCGTGAACCGGCAACGCACCGACCTCCGCCGCCCAGACTTCGCTGGCCGCCAGCGCATCGGCATAGCGCGCTCCGCCGATGACCACCGTGGCACCGCAGGATTGGATGCGGGCGATCTTCGCCGGGGCGGAAATCTCCGGCACGAAGATCCGCGCCGGGATGCCGAGACGCTGCGCCGCAAAGGCGACCGCCGCCCCGTGATTGCCGCCCGAGGCGGCCACGACGCCGGCTTCCGGCACCGCCGCGTCGAGCAGATTGTTGAACGCGCCGCGGGCCTTGAACG
>RFLL01000407.1 GCA_003693905.1 Alphaproteobacteria bacterium | reverse complement strand
TGATGCGTTGGGGCTAGCGGCAACCGGCGCGCTCGTTATACTCACGCGGCCCGGGGGCGGGCCGGCCGAGTCGTCGGCCGGGCCGAGATACCGGCATGTCGCGACGGCCCCCGTGTAGAGCACATGGATGCGCAAACGGATCTGAAACATCGGATATGAGCAATCTTGACCTTGCGGTCATCGGGAACTGCAACGTCAGTGCGTTGATCGACGCGCGGGCGCGCATGGTTTGGGCCTGTCTGCCGCGTTTTGACGGCGACCCGGTCTTCTGTTCGCTGTTGAACCCGGTTGCGGGGGACACCGGATATTTCGCCGTCGAAGTAAGAGAGATGGTGCGTACGCGCCAGAGCTATCGGCGCAATTCCACGATCGTCGTGACCGAGATCGAGGATGCCGAAGGCGGGGTCGTCGAGGTCGTCGATTTCGCCCCCCGGTTCAAGCAGTTCGGACGCGTGTTCCGGCCGATGATGTTGATCCGCACGGTGCGGCCGGTGGTCGGCACGCCAAGCATCCGCATCCGCCTGCGGCCGACCTATGATTACGGCTCGCAGAAACCGCAGATCACGCGCGGATCCAACCATGTCCGCTATGTCATGGCCGATCAGACGCTGCGCCTGACGACGGATACGCCGATCACCTACGTTCTCGAAGAGACCGAGTTCATCCTCGACGATTGCATCACCTTCGTTCTCGGCCCTGACGAAAGCCTTGAACACTCGGCGCGCGACGTCGGGCGCACGTTCATGGAACAGACCGACGAATACTGGCGCGAATGGTGCCGCTATCTCAGTGTGCCGTTCGAATGGCAGGACGAGGTCATTCGCGCCGCGATCACCCTCAAGATGTCCAACTTCGAGGAAACCGGGGCGATCATCGCCGCCATGACAACCTCGATTCCCGAAGCGCCGGGAACCGGGCGCAATTGGGATTACCGGTTCTGCTGGCTGCGCGATTCCTATTTCGTGGTTCACGCCCTCAACCGTCTGGGGGTGACACGGACCATGGAAGGGTATCTGCAATACATCACCAACGTGGTGGCGACCGCGCATGACGGGCACCTGCAACCGGTCTACAGCATCACCCGGCAGAACCGTCTGATCGAGTTCACGCTCGACAGCCTGCGCGGCTATCGCGGCATGGGCCCGGTGCGGATCGGCAACGATGCCCATCGCCAGACGCAGAACGACGGCTACGGCAGCGTCATCATGGCCTGTACCCAGGCATTCTTTGACCAGCGGCTGGAGCACCCCGGCGACCGTCGCTTGTTTGATCGTCTGGAACCTCTGGGCGAGAAGGCGGTCAGTCTGTGGAACAGTCCCGATGCCGGGCTGTGGGAACTGCGCACGCGCGCACGGGTGCACACCTATTCGAGCCTGATGTGCTGGGCGGCCTGTGACCGGCTGGCGAAGATCGCGCGGCGCCTCGGCCTCGGCGGGCGGGCGCGCTACTGGCGCCGTCATGCCAAGACCATCGCCGAAGGGATTCACGCCTACGCCTGGAACGACAGGATCGGCAGCTTCGTCGAAAGTTTCGGCGGCGAGCACGTTGACGCCAGTTTGCTGTTGATGGTTGAACTGGGTTTTCTGCCGGCGACCGATGCACGCTTCCAGGGAACCTTGAAGACGATCGAAAAACGCCTGCTTCGCGGCCGCCACCTGATCCGCTACGAGGCGCCGGATGATTTCGGCCTGCCCGAAACCTCATTCATCGTATGCACGTTCTGGTACATCGACGCACTGGCCGCGGCGGGCCGGATCGACGAAGCGCGCGCCTTGTTCAGCGACATGCTCGCCGCCCGCAATTCCGTCGGCCTGCTGTCGGAAGACATCGACGTGCACAGCGGCGAACTTTGGGGTAACTTCCCGCAGACCTACTCGATGGTCGGATTGATCAATTCGGCCATGCGGTTGTCGAAGTCGTGGGAGGAGGCATTTTGACCCGTCTTGTCATCGTATCCAACCGGGTCGCGCCGATCAAACGATCCAAGGCGGGCAATGAAGGCGGACTGGCGGTCGCGGTCGCGGCAGCGATCCAGGGGCGCGGCGGGCTGTGGTTCGGGTGGAGCGGCAAGGTCTACGAGCACGAACCCGGACCCGTCGACATTTTCGAAATCGGCAATCTGACCTATGCGACGGTCGATCTGTCACACCGCGATTACGATGAATACTACAACGGCTATGCCAACCGCACGCTGTGGCCGCTGTTTCACTATCGCCTCGATCTGAGCGAGTTCGATCGCCGCTATCGGACCGGATACGAACGCGTCAACGCGATGCTGGCAGGCAAGCTGATACCGCTGTTGCGACCGGGGGATCTGATCTGGGTCCATGATTATCATCTGATCCCGATGGCCAGTCATCTGCGGCGCATGGGCTGTCGTCAGCGCATCGGGTTCTTCCTGCACATTCCGTGGCCAAACCTGGAAATCCTGCTCGCCCTTCCGAACCATCGCGATCTGGTCAGGGCGTTGTGCGAATACGATCTGGTCGGGTTCCAGACCGAACGCGATCTACGCGCCTTTCACGAATATATCGAGTTCGAGGCTGGCGGAACCATCGACGACGGCGGCGTGGTGCGCGCCTACGGGCGCCACGTGCGCACGGATACGTTTCCGATCGGCATCGACGCCGAAGCTTTCGCCCAATATGCGCAGAAGGCGGAATCTTCGCCCCAGACGCAACGCCTGTGCGACAGCGTGGGCGGACGCCGGCTGCTGATCGGAGTCGATCGTCTCGACTATTCCAAGGGGCTGGTGGCCCGCATGGAGGCGATCGACCACCTGCTCAGCACCTATCCCGATCTGCGCGGGCGTATCGTCATGCTGCAGATCGCGCCGCCGTCGCGCGCCGACGTGCCCGAATACATGATGCTGCGTCACGAGGTCGAATCGGTGGTCGGCCGTGTCAACGGCACTTATGCCGAATTCGACTGGGCGCCGATCCGCTATCTCAACAAGGGGTTCCGTCGCCAGACGCTGGCCGGGTTCTATCGTTCGAGTCGGGTCGGCGTGGTCACGCCGCTGCGCGACGGGATGAATCTGGTGGCCAAGGAGTACGTCGCCGCACAAAGGGAAGCGGACCCTGGCGTCCTGGTTCTGTCGCGCTTTGCCGGTGCTGCGTGCGAGCTCGACGGGGCGGTGATCGTCAATCCCTACGATATCGAAGGCGTGGCCGAAGGGCTGCGCAAGGCGCTGACCATGTCGCTGGAGGAACGGCGCGAACGCTGGTCGAGCATGGTCGATCGCGTGCGTCAGTACGACGTGATAGCTTGGCAGCAGTCGTTCCTCGATCGCCTGAGCGCGGCGCCCTCGGCGCCTGCGGCCTGAGGATTCCGCGCGGCCATGGCGGCGCCGACCCTGCTGGCCGATATCGGTGGCACCAATGCGCGCTTCGCCCTGGCGCAGGGGGGGCGGCTGGGCCCGATCGTGCACCTTGCCGTCGCTGATTTCCCGGAACCGGCGGCGGCGATCCGGACCTTTTTGAGCGAACATGCCCGGGCCCGCCCGAAGATGGCGGTTCTGGCCGTGGCCGGTCCCGTCGAGGGGCCGCCGGGGTCCGAGCGCGTGCACCTCACCAACGGTACGTGGGTCGTCTCCGCCGCGGCGCTGCGCACGGCCTTCGGGCTGCGCATGGTGCGCATCGTCAATGATTTCGCCGCCATCGCCTGGGCCGTGCCGCGTCTGGCGCCGCGCCATCTGATCACCATCGGGGCCGGGCGTGCCGTGCGCCGGGCGCCGGTGGCCGTTCTCGGGCCGGGGACGGGTCTCGGCATGGCTGCCTATCTGCCCGATCCGCGCCATCCGGCGGTTCTCGTCACCGAGGGCGGCCATGCCACCATGCCCGCCGTGGACGAGCGCGAGGCGCGGCTGATCGCCCATCTGCGGGCCGAGGTCGGGCACGTCTCGATCGAACGCGTGCTCTCGGGCGGCGGCATCGAGCACCTCTACGGGGCCATCGGCGCCGTCGAAGGGCTGAGTGCCCCGGTGCGCGACGTGGCCACCATCACCGGCCATGCCCTGGCCGGCGACTGTGCGCTGTGCGTGCGCACGCTGGAAACCTTCTGTGCCATGCTGGGCACCGTGGCCGGAAACGTGGCGCTGACTTATGGCGCGCGCGGCGGCGTTCTGTTCGCCGGCGGCATCGTGCCGCGGTTCGTCGATTTTCTGGCCCGGTCGGCGTTTCGCAGCCGCTTCGAGGCGAAGGGGCGGATGAGCGCCTATGTGCGCGCCATTCCGACCCGTGTCGTGATCCACCCGGACCCGGCCTTTCTCGGCCTGATGGAGCTGTTGCGCCACCTGTCGTCCGGGCGCTGAGGGGCGACGAGGACCGACGGATGCCGACGGGCGCGGTGCTTATCGGCACGCGGGAATGCGCAGCCACTCCGGCAGGACCGTTGCCTCGTCGCCGCAGGCCTGGTCGAGCTGATGCTGGGTGAGGCCGTCGGCGTTGAGCAGATTGGCGCCGGAGAAATCGGCCCCGTCGAGGCGCGCGCCGCGCAGGTCGGTCTCGCTCAGGAAGGCGCGGCGCAGACTCGCTCCCGACAGGTCGGCGTCGAGGAACGAGGTGCGGACCAGCAGGGCTTCGCTCAGATCGGCGCCGTTGAGGCGCGCCCCGGCCAGCCGCGTGTGGATGAGTCGCGCCCGGCGCAGATCGGCCCGGCGCAGGTCGACTTCATCGAGACGGGCGGAGGCGAGATTGGCGCCCGACAGGTCGGTGCCATGAAGACGCGCGCCACGCAGATCGGCATAGCGCAGTTCGGCCGCGCCGAGGTCGGCTGCGGTGAGATCGGCCCCGCGCAGATCGGCCCGACCGAGGTCGGCCCGCCGCAGTCGCGCCCCGCGCAGGTCGGCGTTGCTGAGGTCCAGCGGTGCAATGCGGCCATTGACGGGGCTGCCGCGGGAAAGGGTGCGCCCGGCCAGATCGGCTTCCTGCAATCGGCACGCCGGGCACGCGCCGGTGCGCAGCAGACGGTCGAGGTCGCTCGGCTCGAAGGCGCCGGCGGTGGGGGCGATGGCAAGCGCCAGCCCCAACCCCAAACAGGTCCCCCATACCTGTGCAAAGATGCGTATGGAGGCGGTAGAGCAG
>RFLL01000406.1 GCA_003693905.1 Alphaproteobacteria bacterium | reverse complement strand
TGCGATCCACCCCGGTGTCGGGTTTCTGTCCGAAAACGCCGATTTTGCCGCCATGGTGGAAGAACACGGTCTGGTGTTCATCGGCCCGAAACCGGAACACATCGGACTGATGGGCGACAAGGTGGCGGCCAAACAGGCCGCCGACAGCCTGGGACTGCCGGTCGTGCCGGGCTCGAACGGGGCCATCACCTCCGAGGAAGAAGCCGCCCACGTGGCGGAGCGGATCGGCTATCCGGTCCTGATCAAGGCTTCGGCCGGCGGCGGCGGACGCGGCATGAAGGTCGCCCGCACCCAGGGCGAGCTGTTCGAACAGCTCAAGATGGCCCGCAACGAGGCCAAGGCCGCATTCGGCGACGAATCGGTCTATATCGAAAAATACCTTTCCCAGCCGCGCCACATTGAAATCCAGATTCTGGCCGACGATCACGCCCACGTTGTGCACCTGGGCGAGCGCGACTGTTCCTTGCAGCGCCGCCATCAGAAACTGCTGGAAGAAGCGCCGTCGCCGGCTCTCAACGCCGAGGTGCGTGCCCACATCGGCGAACGGGCCCGCGCCGCCATCGCCCGCCTCGGCTATCGCAGTGCCGGAACCATCGAATTTCTGTATGAGAACGGCGAGTTCTATTTCATCGAAATGAACACCCGCCTCCAGGTCGAGCATCCCGTTTCCGAGATGATCACCGGCATCGACCTGGTGCGCGAGCAGATCCGTATTGCGGCCGGTCTGCCCCTCAGCATGCGACAGCAGGACATCGTCTTTTCCGGGCATGCCATCGAATGCCGCATCAACGCCGAAAATCCGGAGACGTTCACCCCCTCGCCCGGGGTGGTGACCGATTACCACGCCCCCGGCGGTCTGGGCGTGCGGGTCGATTCCGCGCTGTACAGCGGCTATCGCATCCCCCCTTATTACGACAGCCTGATCGCCAAGCTGATCGTGCACGGGCAGACCCGCAACGAATGCCTGATGCGCCTGCGCCGGGCGCTGGCGGAATTCGTCATCGGCGGGGTCGACACCACCATTCCATTGCACCAGAAATTGATCAACGCGCCCGACTTCCTGAACGGGGCTTATGACATTCACTGGCTGGAGCATTTCGTCGACGCCACCGTCGGCAGCAGCCCCAACGGCGACAAGGTGGGCTCTGCAGCGTAGTTCGGCACATCAGGATCCGGGGTGCGCGGAGCGATGCGTCTGACCCCCGACATACTGCTCAGAGCCTATGCAATCGGCATCTTTCCGATGGCCGAAAGCCGCGATCAGACGGACCTTCACTGGATCGATCCGAAACTGCGCGGCGTGCTGCCGCTCGATCGCTTCCATGCCTCGCGCAAGCTGCGCCGGCGCATTCGCCGCGGCGACTTCGAGATCCGCTGCGACACCGCCTTCGCCGAGGTCATCCGCGCCTGCGCCGAGCCGACGCCGATGCGCCGCGACACCTGGATCAACCCGACCATCGAGCGGCTCTATACCGAGCTCCACGAAGCCGGGTTCGCCCACACGGTCGAATGCTGGCAAGAAGGCAGGCTGGTCGGCGGTCTTTACGGCGTCGCGCTGGGAGCCGCGTTTTTCGGCGAAAGCATGTTCAGTCGCGTCACCGACGCCAGCAAGGTGGCACTGGCTCATCTGGTGCTGCGCCTGCGCAAAGGCGGGTTCCAACTCCTCGATACCCAGTTCGTAACCCCCCACCTGCAACGCTTCGGTGCCATCGAGATGCCGCGCGAGGAATACCGCAGCCGCCTCGCCCGGGCGATCACCACCGAAGCCGCCTTTCCCCATACCGTCGAGGATGACGAGATCGCGGCATTTCTGCGCGATATTGCCGCCCCGCTCGCGGCGGTGGAATGAGCGCCCGCACTCAGCCGCCCATGATCGCGTCGATGCGGGCCTGATCAAGGGTATCGTCGTCGCCGTGGATGATGGCGCTGGCGATGTCGATATATCGTCGCAAGGTTGTCGTTATTTCATTGACGTGTGCAGCCAGGCGCGCCGGGTCGTCGGCCGCGATCGCTGCTTCGATGCGCGCGATTCCCTCGCCGATCAGCCTGTCCATCGCCGCCACCGTATGATCGAACGGCTCGCGGTATCGCGGCGGCGCATTTTCATAGGCGAAGATGGCCAGGTCCTTGTCGGAAAAGGTGCTGTCGCGGAAGTGCTCGACGTAGCTTTTCGGTTTCCATTCCTTGGCATCGGCGAGGCAGTCCGGCATGTCCGGAACGAGTTCAAGAAGCATTACTACTTCATTGAAATGGTTCAGATAGTCGGTCGCAAGAAAGGTTTTCTCGCTGATGTTCTTGCCCCGTACCAGGAGCGCCAGCGTACGCTCATGGGTTGAGCGGCCGTCCGACAGACGGGTTTGTTTCGCAGCCGCGCGTGCCGGCGCACAGGGTGTATCGTCGGGTTTGGCGCTCATGCCCCCTGACCTTTTCTTGCCAACCGAGGAGCGCTGTGGCCGGTCCTCTCCCCTTGGCGGCGCCTCATCCGGCGCCCCCAAACCATCCGGGATCACGTTCCCGGAAGATTAATTTTCTACATTGAATAAAGTGTAAATTTATGCACGCTATGCGTGCATGACGGCGCGCTCCCACGACGATATGTCGAGATGCCGCAACGATCCGCCGGGATCCGGGACAGCCTGAACGGCCCGCAAACCGGGTCGCCGAGGCCGGGGCACAATCAGTTGACGCTCGATTCAGGTGCGGGTGATTCGGGTTCGCTCGATCTGGGGGCCGGCGCCGATGCGTCGGCCAGCCGGCAGTCGATCACCCAGACGTCATAGACGGGATGTTCCATCGCCGACACCGCCGGGGATGAGGCGAACATCCAGCCGGTAAAGACGCGCACCGCCGGCGAATCGGGGCGGACATCGACAATTTCCAGAAAAGCCGCGCTTTCCGGTGGCTCCGTGGGCGGCTTCTTGGCGCACGTCCGGGCCAGGATCTCCAGCCGCCCGAAGCGGACCACCTGGCCGATCGGCGCGACGATGGTGGAAACCCGCGCCGTGGTCTTGTCCAGCCCTTGCAGAACCGCCGCCGCCGCCCGGCCGGCCGGGGCCGCCGCCTGCCCGGGCGAACCTTGAGACCCGCCGCCCCCCGGTTGGGCCGGGGTCTGGGCGGCGGCCGTCGCCACGCTCGATGCCAGAACAAGCGCGCTTCCTGCACGCAGGGCCCATCTCCGCGCAGCACGGATGCGCCGGCGCGTCGATGCGTCAGTCTTGATCACGGGACGGGCGGGCATAGGGATTTTCCAAGGAATCGACCAGATCATGCAGGACACGGCGCAACTGGGCTTCGTCGCATTCCATCAGGATGCCATCCTCCAGGGCGTCCTGACACATCTGACGGATTTCGTCGAGATTCTCGTTCAGCACCTTGATCTTGTCGCGGCACGATACGGGCGTTCCATCCGGCTTGCGCCAGACCGGCGGCTGAAAGGTTTTCGCGCCTCCTGTGGTCCTGGTCCCGCTCACCTGCCTTCTCTCCCGCACCTCGTGGAGGATTTCACGCTGCCGTCCCATCGGTTCTGCAAACGTGGGGGGTTCCACCGCCGGGTGCAACCCGTGAGCCGACTTCGCGCCATCGCGCCGTCACGCCGGGCGCCGGGCCCGAAACCGCAGCCGAACGTAGTCGGCCGTCCAGCGCCCGTCCGGGTCGCACAGGTCGGGACGCAGAGCCTCCGTCACTTCGCCGACGTAGTCCCTCCGCGCCGGCGCCGGCACACGTTTGATGAAAGATTCGGCAAAGGTTGCCAGCCAGTCTTCCATCGCCCCGGGCAGCGGCGTCGGCCGCGGGATCAGATCCATGGCCTCGACCACGAACCCCTGCCCCTGCAACAGCGCCCGGTAGGCCTGCGGGGTGGGAAAGTACCATGGATTGGCCGCGGCCGGGTCGATGCCGCGGCGGTGCAGCGCCGTTTCCAGGGCGGCCACGATACGGGCCACATTGCCGTGCCCGCCCATCTCGGCGACGAACCGGCCGCCCGGTTTGAGGGCCCGCCACACGCCGGCGATCACGGCCGCAGGCGGATGCATCCAGTGCAGGGCCGCGTTGGAAAAGACGGCGTCGAATTCGGCCTCGAAGCAAAGCGCGGCGGCGTCCATGACGCGGGCATCGAGGCCGCGCCTGCGCGCCGCGGCAACCTGTTCGGCACTGGCATCGACCCCGACGACCTCGCCCCCGAGAGCGACCAGGCGTTCGCTCAGGGCACCGTCGCCGCACCCCAGGTCGAGGAT
>RFLL01000405.1 GCA_003693905.1 Alphaproteobacteria bacterium | reverse complement strand
CTTCACCGGCGGCCTCAGCGCCGCCGACGAAGCGCGCCTCGGCGCCGAGGAGCACAAGAAGATCGTGCCCCAGTTCGGCGGCGTCTACGACGACCCGGCGCTGGCCGCCTATGTCTCCAGCGTCGGCACCCTGTTGGCGCGTACCTCCGAGACGCCCGATCTCAAGTTCACCTTCACCGTTCTCAACAGCCCCATCGTCAATGCCTTCGCCCTGCCCGGCGGCTATGTCTACGTCACCCGCGGTCTGCTGGCGCTGGCCGGCGACGAGGCCGAGCTGGCCGGCGTCCTGGCGCACGAGATCGGCCACGTCACCGCCCGCCACGCCGCCGAACGCTATGGCCAGACAGTCACGGCACAGATCCTGCAACTCGGCATCGGCGTGCTGACCGGCAACCGGGCCCTGACCCGGGCCACCGGGATCGTCAGCCAGATCGCCTTGCGCAGCTTCTCGCGCGAGCAGGAGCACGAGGCCGACCTGCTCGGCATCCGCTATCTGGCCCGCGCCGGCTACGATCCCGGGGCCATGGCCGGTTTTCTGGAAAAGCTGCTCGCCGACAGTCGTCTCGAAGCCGAACTCAGCGGCGAGCCGGGCCGCGCCGACGAATTCAACATCATGCAAACTCATCCACGCACGATCGACCGCGTCCGGGCGGCGATGGCGGCGGCGGGGGTGAGCGCGGTGGCGCAGCCGATGCGCGCGCGCGACATCTATCTGGCCAAGATCGACGGTCTGCTCTACGGCGACGATCCGGATGAAGGCTTCATTCGCGGCCGCCGCTTTCTGCATCCCAAGCTGCGCTTCGCCTTCGAGGTGCCGGCGGGTTTCCGCCTCGTCAACACCAGCCGCGCCGTCCTGGCCAAGGGACCGGACGGTGCCGTGATCGTCTTCGACCGGGCGCGCAAGCCCTTCGCCGGGGCCATGACCGCCTATCTGACCCGGGTGTGGGCGCAAGGGGTCGCGCTGTCCGACGTCGAGGCGATCACCATCAACGGCCTTGCCGCGGCCACCGGATGGACGCGCCTGAACACCCGTCGCGGCGTGCGCGATGTGCGTCTGGTGGCGATCCGCAGTGACGACGATGCCATCTACCGGATGCTGTTCGTGACCACGCCGGCGCAGACCACGGCGCTGGAACTGGATCTGCGCCGCACGACCTACAGCTTTCGCCGGCTGAGCCCGGCCGAGGCGGCGGCGCTCAAGCCGCTGCGGCTGCGCATCCACACCGTGCGCCCGGGCGAGACGGTGACAGGCCTGGCAGCGCATATGGCCTTCCCCGACCACCGGCTGGAGCGCTTTCTGGTGCTGAACGGCCTTGCCCGCGATGCCCGCCTGACCCCCGGCGACAAGGTCAAGCTGGTACTGGAACAGGGGGAAGAGCCCTGATTTTTCCGTCCCGGCGACGGCCCGGCGCGATCCGCGGGAGTGGGCTCCACGCTAACGGCTGGCAGACTCGAGGGCTTGCAGGTTGCGCCGGGCGGCGGCCGCCGCAGGGCCGCGCGTGGCAAGGGCCAGGATCCGCTGCCAGTCGGCCCGCGCACCGGCAACGTCGCCGGCGCGCTGGCGCAACAGGCCGCGTTCGAGCAGGGCTTCAAGATTGTCGGGATCGCGGGCCAGGGCCCGGGCGAGGTCGTCCGCAGCCAGGTCGTCGGCATCGAGCGAGCGATAGGCGCTGGCCCGCAGCACTAGGATGTCGGGGCGGTCAGGGGCCAGATCGAGCGCCCGGTTGAGGTCGTCGACCGCCTCCCAGTACCGCCCCGCCGAGGCCAGGGCGATGCTGCGGTCGATCAGCATCTCCACGTTGTCCGGTTGCAGGGCGAGCGCCGTCGTCAGGGCGGCAATGGCGCGCGCCGCTTCCCCGGCCATCATCCATGCCTGCGCGCTTTGCGCCAGCAGCTCCGCACGCAGGGCGGTCGCGGCCTCGGGCACGTCGGCGGCCAGGGCGCCAAGGCGCTGTGCCGCTTCGACGGTGCGCCCCAGCCCGATCAGCGCCACCGCTGCGCAGTGGCGTGCCGGCAGGGCGCTGGTCTGCGCGCTCCACGCTTCGGCCTCGGTGAAGGCGGCCTGGGGGGCGGTGCGGGCGCGCTCCATGCAGGCGCTGTAGCGCGCCGCATCGTCGGCCGGATCCGTCGCCTGCGCCCGGAGCGGGGCGGCAGGCGGAAGAAGAAGGCTGAGCGCGCCGGCGATCAGGATCGCGGCCCGCCCGGCCCACGGTGCGGCGATACGTCGTGGTTGTCGGGTGCGGGACATGACCGATAAAGTCGCCGGGCACGTGGCGGCGTGCAAGGATTCCTCGCGCGGCGGCGATGGAAAAAACAACGGAAATCTCGTGGTGACGCCTTCTCGCCTGTTCTGTTTCGGTCTCGGCTACACGGCGCAGGTCCTGGCGCGGCGGCTGGCCGCGCGCGGCTGGGAGATTGCCGGGACGGTGCGCGAAGCGGATCAGGCGGGCGAACTGACACGGGCCGGGTGGTGCGTCAGCGCGTTTTCGCGTGCCCGGCCGCTGGCCGACCCGGATCGCATTCTGGCCGGGGTGACGCACCTGTTGAGCAGCATCCCGCCCGATGAGACCGGCGATCCGGTACTGGACTGCCACGGCGCCGACATCGCAGCCGCCGGGGCGAGGCTCAGGTGGATCGGCTATCTGTCGACGACCGCCGTCTATGGAACCCGCGACGGCGGCTGGGTCGACGAAGATTCCGATCTACGCCCGAGCAGCGCCCGCGCCCGGCATCGGATGGCGGCGGAAAAGGCGTGGCTGGCCCTGCACCGCCGCCACGACTTGCCGGTACACGTCTTTCGTCTGGCCGGCATCTACGGCCCCGGGCGCAGCGCGCTCGATGCCGTGCGGGCCGGTACCGCCAAGCGCATCGACAAGCCGGGACAGGTGTTCAGCCGCATTCACGTCGAAGATCTGGCCCGCGTTCTGGAAGCTTCGATGGCGCGGCCCGATCCGGGCCGGATCTACAACGTGTGCGACGACGATCCGGCGCCACCGGCCGACGTGGTCGCCCATGCGTGTGCCTTGCTGGGCGTTGCTCCGCCGCCGCTGGTGCCCCTGGAGGCCGCGGCGCTGTCGCCGATGGCGCGCAGCTTCTATCGGGACAACAAGCGGGTGCGCAACCGCCGCATCAAGGAGGAGCTGGGGGTCACCTTGCGCTACCCCGGCTACCGCGACGGTCTGCGGGCGATCCTCGAGGCGGAGGACGAATCCTGATTCAACGCTCGCCGGAAAGCTGTGCCGCAAGTGCCGCGACGGTGCGGGTCAGACGATCCAGATCGGCCGGTCCGGACAGGCGATGGTCGCCGCCCTTGACCAGGGTGACTTCGACGTCCCCGGCTTCCAGCCGCTCCATCAGCGCGAGCGACAGGGTATGAGGCACGTCGGCATCGGCGGTGCCGTGGATGAGGCGCACCGGGCACGTGATCGGGATTGGCCGGTCCATCAGCAGATGCCGCCGCCCGTCGATGATCAGGCGCTTGGTGATCGGATAGGGGGCTTCTCCCTCGTAGCTCGAGGGCTGGTAATAGACGCCGTCGCGTTCGATCGTTTCGCGTATCTCCGGCGGGAAGGTCTGCCACATCAGGGTTTCGGTGAAATCGGGGGCCGCCGCAATGCCGACCAGCCCGGCCACGCGCGCCGGGCGTGCCAGTGCCACCAGCAGCATCAGCCAGCCGCCCATCGACGAGCCGACGAGAATCTGCGGCCCTTCGGTCAGTTCGTCGAGCACCACAATGGCATCCTCGGACCAGCGGCCGATGGTGCCGTCCTCGAAGCGACCCGACGAAGCACCGTGCCCGAGATAGTCGAAGCGCACGAAGCCGTGGCCGCTGTCACGCGCGAATCGTTCCAGCGCCGTCGCCTTGCTGCCGGTCATGTCGGAGGCGAAACCGCCCAGAAAGATGATACCGGGACGTCCGGACATGCTTTTGCTGGCCGGGGTCTTGTGGTACGCGATGAAAGATCCGTCGGGCCGCGGCAGTTTCGCCGGTTCGCACGGCACTTGCGTTCCCCGTGTCCGTACCGTCATGAGGCCGATCCCCTTCGATGCGCACGTTGACCCAAGTGGCAAACCCTAGCACCGGCCCGGTGGCGGCGAAAGGCGGCCGCCCCGTGGTTCTTCAAGTCGTGCCGCGGCTGGTCGCGGGTGGGGCCGAACGCAGCGCGGTCGATATCGCCACGGCCCTGGCGCGCGAAGGCGGTACGGCGCTGGTCGCCTCGCAGGGCGGGCCGATGGAGCGCGAACTGACGCGCGCCGGGGTGATCCACATACGCCTGCCGCTGGCCTCGAAAAATCCGATCGTGATGTATCGCAACGTGGCCCGTCTGGTGCGGGTGATCGAGGATCATGGCGTCGACATCGTCCATGCCCGCTCGCGCGCGCCGGCGTGGAGTTCCGCGGCCGCGGCACGACGCACCGGGTGCCAGTTCGTGACCACCTTCCACGGCGCCTATCGCCTCGGCAACGAGTTCCGCCGCCGTTACAACGCGATCATGGTCAGCGGCACGGCGGTGATCGCCAATTCCGAGTTCATCGCCCGCCACATCCGCGACAACTATAAGGTCGATCCGCAGCGCATCCGCGTCATCCGCCGCGGCGTCGACCTTGACCGTTTCGACCCGGAAAAGGTCAGCGCCGAGCGGGTGATCCAACTGGCCCGGCGCTGGCGTCTGCCGGACGGCGTGCGCACTATCCTTCTGCCCGGGCGTCTGACCCGCCTCAAAGGTCATACGCTGCTGATCGAGGCGCTGCGCCAGCTTCAGGACGCGGATTTCCTGTGCCTGATGGTCGGATCGGATGACGGACGGGCCGCCTACCGGGGCGAACTCGAACGGCTGATCGCGCGCTACGATCTCGGCAGCCGGGTCTTCCTGCCCGGCGACTGCAACGACATGCCGGCGGCCTACAAGCTGGCCGACGTGGTGGTGTGTGCCTCGACCCATCCGGAATCCTTCGGCCGCGTCGTCAGCGAAGCGCAGGCCATGGGCTGCCCGGTGGTCGCCGCCGACCATGGCGGCGTGCGCGAGCAGGTCCTGGAAGATCGCACGGCGTTCCTGTTTCCCCCCGGCGATGCCACCGCCCTGGCCGCGGCATTGCAGCGGGCGCTCAGTCTCGATTCGCGCACACGCGAACGACTGGCCAAGACGGCGCTCACCCACGTGCGCCGGCACTTCTCGAAGGATCAGATGTGTGCGGCAACACTTGCCCTCTACCGCGAAATCCTGCGTTCCGCGGCGGTTGAAACGACACCATGCCCGAGGACGCAGCGGCCACCGTCGAGCGGCTCGGCCGCGGCGGAATCGTAGCCCCGGCATCGCCGTGGAGCGCCGGCGGTCCTTGACAGCGGTCGCTTTCCTTCTACAGTGCGGGCGCTTTCGCCCAATTTTTCGCACTATTGGACAGATTACAGCATGATCGCCATCACGCTGCCCGACGGAAGCGTGCGTGAGTTCGACGGGCCGGTCACCGGCCGCGACGTCGCCGCGGCGATCGGGCCGCGCCTGGCCAAGGATGCCCTGGCGATCAAGGTCGACGGGGTGGTCAGGGACCTGGCCACCGTAATCGAATCCGACGCTCGTGTCGAAATCGTCACCCGCAACCACCCCGATGCGCTGGAACTGCTGCGTCACGATTGCGCCCACGTTCTGGCCGAAGCGGTGCAGGAGCTGTATCCCGACACTCAGGTCACCTTCGGACCGGCGACCGAAACCGGGTTCTATTACGATTTCGCCCGCCAGCAGCCGTTCACGCCCGACGATCTGGTGCGCATCGAGCAGCGCATGCATGAGATCGTCGACCGCGACGAGGACATCGTGCGCGAGGTGTGGGACCGTGAGCGCGCGATCGCCTATTTCCGTGACATCGGCGAGAAGTACAAGGCCGAGCACATCGAGACGCTGCCCCCCGACGAAGAAATCACGATCTATCGTCAGGGTGACTGGCTCGACCTGTGCCGGGGGCCGCATCTGCCTTCGACCGGCAGGCTCGGCCATGCCTTCAAGCTGCTCAAGGTCTCCGGCGCCTACTGGCGCGGCGATCCGCGCAACGAGCAGCTTCAGCGCATCACCGGTACCTGCTGGGCGAGCGAGAAGCAGCTCAAGGACTATCTCCACATGCTGGAGGAGGCGGAAAAGCGCGACCACCGCCGCCTCGGCCGCGAGATGGGGCTGTTCCATCAGCAGGAAGAAGCGGCCGGATCGGTGTTCTGGCACCCCAAGGGCTGGACGCTTTACCGCATTCTCGAATCGTACATGCGCGCGCGCCTCGAAGACGCCGGCTATGTCGAGGTCAAGACGCCGCAACTCATCGACCGGGCCCTGTGGGAAGCCTCGGGGCACTGGGAAAAGTTCCGCGAACACATGTTCACCGCCGAGGCCGACCATGACCGGGTTCTGGCCATCAAACCGATGAACTGTCCCGGCCATGTGCAGATCTACAAGCAGGGCATCACCAGCTACCGCGATCTGCCGATCCGCATGGCCGAATTCGGCGCCTGCCATCGCAACGAGCCGTCGGGGGCGCTGCACGGCCTGATGCGCGTGCGCGCCTTCACCCAGGACGACGCCCACATCTTCTGCACCGAGGATCAGATCAACGCCGAAACGGTGGCATTCTGCCGCCTGCTACAGAGCGTCTATCGCGATCTCGGCTTCGACGACGTGGTGGTGCGTTTCGCCGACCGGCCGCCAACGCGCGCCGGCAGCGACGAGACCTGGGACAAGGCCGAACGCGCCCTGACCGAAGCCGTGCGCGAAGCCGGTCTCGATTACACCCTCAATCCCGGCGAAGGGGCCTTCTACGGGCCGAAACTGGAATTCGTCCTGCGCGATGCCATCGGCCGCGACTGGCAGTGCGGCACCTTCCAGGTCGATTTCGTCCTGCCCGAGCGCCTCGACGCCTGGTACGTTGGCGAGGACGGGGCCAAGCATCGTCCGGTCATGCTACACCGGGCCATCCTCGGCTCGTTCGAGCGGTTCATCGCGATTCTGATCGAACAGTACGCCGGGCGCTTTCCGTTGTGGCTGGCACCGGTGCAGGTGGTGGTGGCGACCATCACCTCGGACGCCGAGCCCTATGCCCGCGAGGTCGCTGCGCGGATGAACGCCGCCGGATTGCGCTGCGAGAGCGACCTGCGAAACGAGAAGATCACCTACAAGATTCGCGAACACAGCCTCGCCAAGGTACCAATCATCGCCGTCGTCGGGCGCCGCGAGGCCGAGCAGCACACCGTCGCCCTGCGCCGCCTGGGCGGCAGCCGTCAGGAGATCCTTGCGCTCGACGAAGCAGTCACTAGAGTCAGGGATGAAGCCGTTCCGCCGGCCGGGTTCGGACCGGAGCCCGGGGAGCGTTCGGTGGATTGCGGATCGGAAAGGTCCGGATAAACCGGGGGCATTCGGCCGACACCGTTCAGATCGGAACAGACACAGAGGGAGATCCACCCATAGCTCGACCGCCGTTCGACATAACGCCGTCCCGCGAGGGACCGCGCGTCAACCGACAGATTCTTGCCGCCGAAGTCCGGCTCATCGACGAGAATGGAGAGAACGTGGGCATCGTGCCCGTCGCGGAGGCCCTGGAACGGGCCGAAGCCGCCGGGCTCGACCTGGTCGAGGTTTCGCCCCACACCACGCCGCCGGTGTGCAAGATCCTCGATTATGGCCGCTTCAAGTACGAAGACCAGAAGAAACGGGCCGAAGCGCGCAAGAAGCAGAAGGTCATCGACGTCAAGGAAATCAAGATGCGGCCCAACATCGACCAGCACGATTATGACGTGAAGATGCGGGCCATCCAGCGGTTTCTGCGCGACGGCGACAAGGTCAAGGTCACGCTGCGCTTTCGCGGTCGTGAGATGGCCCACCAGGATCTCGGCCTCAAGGTGCTCGACCGGGTCCGCGACCAGGTCGAGGACCTGGCCAAGGTGGAGCAGTTCCCGAAGCTAGAAGGCCGCCAGATGATCATGATTCTGGCCCCGCGTTGATTCCGTCCCGGACCCGCCCCGGCCCGAGCCCATCGTGCCCGTGCCGGACATCCCGTCCGCCTTGCGTCGGGTCCGCCGGGCGGCTATAAACGGCGCCTTCCCAGACGAACGGCGCGGCTGAACAAGGGCATGCCCAGCCGTTCGTGCGTGCTTGGATTCCAGCGAAGAGGACCAGCCAAATGCCCAAGCTCAAGACCAAAAGCGGCGCCAAGAAGCGATTCCGCCTGACCGCCACCGGCAAGGTACGCCACAACGTGGCCAACAAGCGCCACGGCCTGCGCAAGCGGCCGAAGAAGATGAAGCGCCAGGCGCGCGGCACGGCGATTCTGTCAAAGCCGGACGCCAGGATCGTCACCCGCCACTTCCTGCCTTACGCCTGAGGAGACGGGACATGGCTCGTGTCAAACGGGGCGTGACTGCGCGCGCCCGTCACAAGAAGGTCATCAAACAGGCCAAGGGCTACCGCGGTCGCAGCAAGAACGTGTTCCGCGCCGCCGTCGAGCGGATGGAAAAGGGGCTGCAATACGCCTATCGCGACCGCCGGGTGCGCAAGCGCAACTTCCGCGCCCTGTGGATCCAGCGCATTAACGCCGGCGCACGCGAAAACGGCCTGACCTATTCCCAGTTCATGAACGGCATCAAACGCGCCGGGATCGAAACCGACCGCAAGGTCCTGGCCGATCTGGCAGTGCGGGAACCGGCGGCCTTCAAGGCGCTGGCCGAAAAGGCCCACGGCGCGCTGGCCGAGGCCAGCCGCTCGTAGCTCGCATTTGCGTCTCCGACGCGCCCGCAGGGGCGCGTCGGGGCCGGTTCTGGCACTCGACCCGCCGGTTTTCCGGTTCGCCCGTTTCCCCGCTTTGCCCGCATGGAAGATCTGGACCATCTGCAACGCAGCCTGCTGGACGAGGTCGCCGCCGCCGGCGATCTGGCCGCGCTCGAAAACGTGCGGGTGCGCGCACTCGGCAAGAAGGGGCGCATCACCCGGCTCATGAAGACGCTGGGTGACCTTGAGCCCGAGGCACGCCGGCAGACCGGACAGGCCCTCAACCGGCTCAAGGAGGTGCTGACCGGGGCGATCGAGGCGCGCAAGGCGGAACTGGCCGAAGCGGCGCTGGAAGCGCGCCTGGCGGCGGAATGTCTCGATGTCACTCTGCCACCGCGTCCGGACCGGATCGGACACGTCCATCCGATCAGCCGCACCATCGAGGAACTGATCGCGATCTTCGGCGAAATGGGATTCTCGGTCGCCGAAGGACCGGATATCGAGGACGATTTCCACAACTTCGGCGCTCTCAACATCCCGCCCGAACATCCCGCCCGTCAGGAACACGACACCTTCTATCTGCCCGGCGAGGCCGATGACGCGCGGCGGGTGTTGCGCACCCATACCTCACCGGTGCAGATCCGCACCATGCAGGCAACCACGCCCCCGAT
>RFLL01000404.1 GCA_003693905.1 Alphaproteobacteria bacterium | reverse complement strand
GTCCCAGGCGACGAGCGAGGTTTCTCCCGCCGCCAAGCCGGCCATCATGGTGTCCAGATCGCCGTCGATGGCGGCGGCACGCCCGGATGCAGCGCTGGCGAACAGACAGGCGGCGGTCTCGGGCTCGACCACGACGAGGCGCGGGCGCACTTCACCGTAGGCCTGATCCAGCGCCGCACACACCGCCGCCGCCAGCCCGCCGACGCCGGCCTGCACGAACACGTGGCTCGGCGGCGGCGCGTCGGCCTGTTCGTGCCACTGTGCGATCGCTTCGCTCGTCATCACGGTGTAGCCGGCCATGACATCGCGCGGGATGTCGCGGTAGTCGCCGTAGGAGGTGTCGGAGACCACGATCCAGTTCCGGGCCGCGGCATCGGCGGCGGCCCGGTGCACGGAGTCGTCATAGGTCCCGGGCACCCGGCGCACCTCGGCGCCGAAATGGGCGATCGCCGCTTCGCGAGCACGACTGACGTTCTCGTGGATGTAGATGACGCAGTTCAATCCGAACAGACGCGCCCCCCAGGCGACCGAGCGGCCGTGGTTGCCGTCGGTGGCCGAGCACACCGTCAGCGTGCGGGCGATGTCGGCATGTTCCCCGGCGAGCAGTGCCGCGGTGCTCGGCTCCCGCCCCGTTTGCGCGCCGATGTACGCCTTGAGCTGCCGCAGGACGGCATAAGCCCCGCCCAGGGCCTTGAAGCTGCCGAGGCCGAAGCGCCCGCTTTCATCCTTGACGGCGATCCGGCTCAGGCCGGCGGCGGCGGCCAGACCGGGCAGATCGACCAGCGGCGTCGGTGCATATTCCGGCCAGGCGGCGATTTCTTCGCGCGCCGCGGCGCACCGCGCCGGGTCGAGCACGCCGCGCGCCGCCGCCGGCAGAGGACGCAGCGCCGGCCCGCCGCCGGGCCGGGGACGGTGATGCACCGCATCGGGACACAGATCGTCAAACATCGCGGATCCCTGCTTTGCTTTTTTTGCGTTCACGCAGGCGGGGTCGCTCGCGGGCGTTTCCGGGCGCACGCTCATCGGAGCTCGCTTGCGTCGGGGCCGTGTGCCGTGCGTGCTCTTTTTTACTCGCGGCCCCGATTTACTTTGCGGCCCCGCCCCGAAGGCCTAGGCACACAAAAGCGCACGGCCGTGCGGGCCGCGGCGAACCCGGGAGCAAGCGTTGCGCCGGCGGGTGGCCGGGGTCAAGCGAAACCATGCATCATTAATTTCGAAAATGAACGCGTTGTTCATTTTTGTACTTTGCAAGTGACGCATCATTCGTTTGTTTGCGCAATTATGTAGCGAACATGACATCGTCATTTGCTTGACGCGTGAATAGATTCGACGCTCTAATGTTTACCAATAAGCAGGCACGACCCCGCGCGTTCTGCCCCGGCCTGACGCGAAGGGGGAAGATGCGTGTCACAATGCAAGGCACGCATGGTGCGCGCAGAAGACATAAATCAGCGCAAGCAAGAAGGAGGAGGCACCTGACATGTTTGGATTATCGCGAAGGGCATGGCTGTTCGCGGCGGCCGTGGCCATACCGGCCGCGGTGCTTGCCGGCCCGCCGCCGGCGGCGGCCGAGAGCGTACTGCGCGTCATTCCGCATGCCGATCTCAAGAACATCGACCCGATCTGGACCACCGCCTACATTTCGCGCAACCACGGCTACATGGTTTTCGACACGCTGTTTGCGATGGACGAAAACCTGAAGCCGCAGCCCCAGATGGTCGATACGTGGTCGGTCAGCGACGACCAGTTGACGTGGACGTTCACGCTGCGCGACGGACTGAAATGGCATGACGGGACACCGGTCACGGCGGAAGACTGCGTCCTTTCGCTGAAGCGGTGGGGCCGGCGCGATGGCATGGGCCAGGCGCTCATGGATGTCGTCGCGGACCTGAGCGCCGTCGATGACAAGACCTTCGTCATGAAGCTGAAGGAGCCCTACGGCCTGGTCCTCGATTCGATCGGCAAGATCAGCTCCAACGTGCCGTTCATGATGCCCAAGCGGCTGGCGCTGACCGATCCGTTCGAACAGATCCCCGAGACCATCGGCTCGGGCCCGTTCAAGTTCGCCAAGGACGAATGGGTGCCCGGCTCGAAGGTGGTCTATGTCAAGAACACCGATTATGTACCGCGCAACGAGCCGCCGAGCGGGGCCGCCGGCGGCAAGATCGCCAAGGTCGACCGGGTCGAGTGGATCTACATCCCCGATCCGCAGACGGCGATGAATGCACTCATCAACGGCGAGGTCGACTATTACGAAAATCCGCCGCCGGATCTGGCGCCGATTCTGGAGCAGGCCCCCGGCGTGATCGTCGAAGTCAACGATCCGCTCGGCAATCAGGGCATGCTGCGGATGAACCATCTGCTGCCGCCGTTCAACAATCAGAAGATCCGCCGCGCGGTGCTCAAGACGATCGATCAGGAAGTCTACATGCAGGCCGCGATCGGCAACCCGAAGTTCTATCGGGTGTGCTATTCCTACTACGCCTGCGGATCGCCGCTTGAAAGCGACGCCGGGACCGAGTTCCTGCGCAATCCGAGCCTCGAAGAAGCGAAGAAGATGCTGAGCGAGGCCGGCTACGACGGCACCAAGGTCGTCATCATGCAGCCGACCGACATCGCCATTCTGTCGGCGTTCAGCCTGGTCACGGCACAGCGTCTGCGCGACATCGGCATGAACGTCGAGGTTCAGGCCATGGACTGGTCGACTCTGACCTCGCGCCGGGCCAAGAAGGACCCGGTCGACAAGGGCGGCTGGAATATCTTCCATACCTGGTGGATCGGCGGCGACATCACCAATCCGGTGGTGGCCACCGGCATGTCCGGCGGCGGCGTCGATCGCGCCTGGTTCGGCTGGCCGGACGATCCCAAGCTGGAGGAGATGCGCCGCGCGTTCGCGCGTGAGACCGATCCTGCGAAGCAGAAGGCGCTGGCCGATGCGATCCAGGCCCGGGCGATCGAGATCGTGACCCACGGCAACGTCGGCACGTTCTTCGTGCCGGTCGCCTATCGCGACAACGTCAAGGGGCTGATCAAGTCGCCGGTTCAGTTCTTCTGGAACATCTCGGTCGAAAGATAGGTCGTTGACCGGGGGGGCGTCAGCGACACCGGCGCCCCCCCGCCTTTTCTGGAACGGACAGCCCGTGTTCGCCTTTATCGTGAAACGGATGGTTGCAACCATTCCCG
>RFLL01000403.1 GCA_003693905.1 Alphaproteobacteria bacterium | reverse complement strand
GTGGCCGGGTGCTCGACCGCGCGGCGACCCTGGCCCGGGGGCCGGGCCTGCGGGCCGAAGGTCTGCGCGGGGGCGCGCTGTGGTATGACGCCTTCATTCCCGATACGCCGCGGCTGCTGATCGAGGCTCTGCACTGGGCCTGTGCCCACGGGGCCCGGGCGCTCAACTACGTCGAAGCGCGCGCGCCCATCATTACGGACGGCCGGATCGCGGGGCTTCATGCTGTCGATACGCTTACCGGGCAGGCTCTGCGCGTGCGGGCACCCGTCGTCATCAACGCGGCCGGTCCCTGGGCCCCGGCCTTCGCTCGGGGGTGCGCCAGCCCGGTTCCCGGCCTGTACCGGCCGTCTCTGGCCTGGAACGTCGTCCTGTCGTGTTCCGCGCCCGGCGATTGCGCCCTGGCGGTGCGCCCCCCGCGTCCGGGCGGGCAGACCTATTTTCTGGTTCCGTGGAAGGGCGTGCTGATGGTCGGAACCGGTCACGCGCCATGGCTCGATACCGCCCGGCCGCCGCGCGTGCCTGCGGATCTGCTGGAGCGATTTCTAGCCGACGTCGACGCGGCGGTGCCGGACCTCGGCATTCGCGGCGTACCGGTGGCGCGGGTCTTCGCCGGTTTGCTGCCGGCCACCGATACGGGCACGGCGCGCTTGAGCGTGCGCGAGGTGATCGTCGATCACGGCGCCTGCGGCGGCCCGGCCGGCCTGTTCAGCGTCTGCGGCGTGAAGCTGACCACGGCCCGGCGCGTCGCCGACAAGGCGCTCGAGCGTGCCTTTCCGGGGCGCCGGGCGCAGCCGTACCGCGCGATGCCGCGCCCGCGCCGCGACGACGCCGGTGCGGGGGCCGTCACGTCCCACCCGTTCGACTGGATGCCGCCACCCGGCGACAATGCCTGGCGTGAAGCCCTGGTCGATGTGGTGGCCAGGGAAGCGGTCGTGCATCTCGACGACCTGTTGCTGCGGCGTTGTGATCTGGGCGACAACCCGGCCCGCGCCCTGGCCCTGGCCGAGGCGGCCAGCGAGCTGTTCACGTGGGACCGGGACCGGCGTCTTGCCGAAATCTCGGCGTTGCAACGAAACGTGGGGCCGGTCGTGGCGTGAATGCGAAAAAGAACCGATAATATCGAACAGAAAGCATGAAATACTCGAATTTCACGTTGTTTTATCGTATGCATGCATTTTATAACAGGCAGTTTTTTCTCGACAATGATTTACACAATCACCATGAAACCGCGAGGTAGATGCTCTTGACACCGAAGGTTCTGGTCACCGGTGCCAACGGCTACACCGGCAGCAATCTGTGCCGCTATTTGGCGGCCAAAGGTATCGCGACGCGGGCGATGTACTGGGCGCCGGATGGCGAGCCGACATTCACCGACGACAACCTGCAGTTCGTGCCCGGCGATCTGCGCGATCGCGACACTCTGCGCCGCGCGCTCGACGGCATCGAGGTCGTCTACAACATCGCCGCACTCTACCGCCCGGCCAACGTGCCCAATCGGATGTACTGGGAGGTCAACGTCGAAGGCGTGCGCAACATCGTCGAGGAAGCCGCCGCCGCAGGCGTCACACGCTTCGTCCACTGCTCGACCATCGGCGTTCACGGTCACGTGCGCAACCCGCCGGCGAACGAGACCTCCGAGATCAAGCCCGACGATTATTATCAGTACACCAAGCTGAAGGGCGAGGAGATGGCGCGCGAACTGGCGCCCACGCTCGATCTGCCGGTGGCCATCGTTCGCCCGGCGGCCATCTACGGCCCGCGCGAGGACCGTTTCCTGAAACTGGCCAAACTGATCAAGTCGGGCAATTTCATCATGTTCGGCAACGGCGAGGTGCCCTATCACTTCATCCACATCGACGATCTGTGCCGGGCCTTCGAACTGTGCGCCGAGAAGGACGCAGCGGTCGGCCAGACCTACATCATCGCCGACGATCACCCGATTACGCTCAATCAGATCGTCTCGATCATGGCCGCCGCCCTGGGCGTGCCGGTGCCGCGCCGGCGTCTGCCGTTGTGGGTGCTCACCGTCGCTTCGGTAGCGTGCGAGTTCGCCTGCAAGCCGTTCGGGATCGCACCGCCATTGCACCGCCGCCGCGCGTCGTGGTTCAGCCATGTACGTTCATTCGACATTGCCAAGGCGCGGCGCGAGCTCGGCTACGAGCCGCAGGTCAGGATCGAGGATGGCCTGGCGGACATGGTGCGCTCCTATCAGGAAGCCGGCTGGCTCGACTGATGCGCCGCGTGTACGCTCACATGCCGGGCCGGTTTGGAGACCCTGATGAGCTGGATGTCGCCTCTTTCGCGTCGTGCCCTGCTGTGGGGCGCCCGCTTTGCTCTGGCTGCCGGCGGCGGTGCGGTGGCGTGGTGGGCGATGAGGCGCGGTCTGTTGACGCCGCCACCGGCCCCTGATCCGCCCTTCCCCGAAGCCGATCCGATGCCGGGTCAGGTGATCGTCGATGCGGCCAACCCCCGCTGGCTGCATTATGCCGGCGGCGGGCCGTTGTTTCTCTGCGGTCCCGGTGATCCGGAAGGGTTCCTTTATCGCGGGCATAGGCGCCCCGACGGCACCCGCGACGGGGATCAGGCCGATCTGATCGCAAAGCTGGCCGGGACCGGTGCCAATGCCATCTATCTGATGGCCGTGCGCTCCCATGGTGGCGACGGCGATGCGACGCACAATCCCTTCATCGACAACGATCCCGCCCGCGGCCTCAACGAAGCGGTGCTGCGTCAATGGCAGGGCTGGTTCGAGACCATGGACCGCCACGGCATCGTGATCTTTTTCGTATTCTATGACGACGGCGCGCGCATCTGGGACACCGGCGATCGCGTCGGTGCCGCCGAAGCGGCCTTCATCCGCGCGCTGGTGAGGCGGTTCAAACGCCACCGGCATCTGATCTGGGTCATCGCCGAAGAATATCAGGAGCGATATACCCCGCGCCGGGTTCACGACATCGCGGTACAGATCCGCCTGGCGGACGAATTCGCCCATCCCATCGCCGTGCACAAGCTGGCTGGCCTCGACTTTTCCGAATTTGCCGCCGATCCGGTGATCGACCAGTTCGCCATTCAGTACGATGCTCCCGATGATGCGGCCTTTCATCGCACCGTGGTTGCAGCTTGGCAAGCCGCGGCCGGGCGTTACAATCTGAATCTCGCGGAAAGTCATCCGCGCACGCACGGGGCCGCGACACGGCGGCGCAACTGGGCGATTGCCATGGGCGGCGCCTATACCATGGTTCTCGGCATGGACATCGCCGGCACCGCGGTTGCGGACCTGGAAGATTGCGGCCGTCTGCGCCGGTTCATGGAAGCAACCGACTTCGATCGCATGGCTCCGCGCGACGATCTGGCCGCGGCCGGGACGACCTATGTGCTGGCACGGCCGGGCGAAAGCTATATCGTCTATGGCGCCGACGGTCCGGCGGCATTGGGCCTGCGCGAGATGGTGGCCGGGCGCTACGATTTCACCTGGTTCGATCCGGCGAGCGGGGCGACGGTGCGCTGGCAGAGGCGGCCCGTGACAAGCGGTGAAGCGGCATGGCGCCCGCCGCCGGAGATCGGTGCCGAGGTCGCGCTCCATCTGCGTCGGAGCGGGCGGTAAGACGCGCCTTCTGCTCTATTTTCCCCCTGCGCGCCCACTGTCCTGTTCAGGATCGTCGACGGGGGTGAAGCGCACCTCGTACCAGCGCGCATAGGCCCCGTGGGCGCCGCACGGATAGACCGAACGGCCCCAGACCGCAATCCGGGCGCCGCGGGCGATGTGGTGAACCCCGATGCTCAGGCGTGTTGCCCGATCGGGACAGGCGCTGCGCGGCACATCGCACATCAGGCGGCCGCAGGCGTGGCGATAGCGCCCTGCACCGAGCAGCCGGCCATCCACCTCGACGCGGTACGGCGGGGCACCGTCGCGTTCCAGAACGGCGCCGAGCTGCACGTGGTAGAAGCCGCTTGGCCCGGGGAACGCGTCGAACCACATGATCCCGTCTTCGGGCCGGCCAGATCCGCGGATGCCCCATGAAGCGACGCCCGCCGACGGGCGGCGCTGCCATGTTTCTTCGCGCCCGTCGTGATCGTCGGCGGTTAGAACGATGGGCAGTGCGAACGCCTGACGCGCCACACGCAAAAGCGCCTTGCCCGCCATCCATCCGACGGCAAGCGTGAACACTGTACTGAGAAGTACGGCGGCAACAAGCGCATGGACCTTTGGGCGCATGTCGACGCCTCCCCGACATTTACCCGTCGTCGTCCGGTAGCCCCCGGTTGGCGGTTTCGCACCGAAGCGATGGAAGCACAATACGCCGAACGGGTCGCTCGTGCATCTCGAAGCATGCAGGCGATGGTCCACGACATGCCGGGCGTCGGGCGAACGGGCGCTAGCGGCGGCGGCGGGATTTGCGTTCCAGTCCTTCCATCATCAGCAGCAGGCCGCCGAGCAGCGATATGGCGACAGAAACTGCGCGCAGGATCAGGGCCACCATCAGCCCGTTGCCGGCCTCGACGCCGGTTCCCTGAAGCAGCAGCGTGAGCGTCCATTCCCACCATCCGACGTTGTTGGGCGAGACCGGGATGCTCATCAGAAGAAAGGCGATCGGCGTGATCAGGGCCACATCGAGAAACGCAACCGGCAGGCTGATCGCCAGACATGCATAGTAGAGGCCATAGGCGGCGAACGCGTAAAACAGGATGGAATGGAAGAGCACACGCCCGAACAGGCGATAACGTCCGCGATAGGACAGAAGCTCGTCGTATACCCGGCCCAGCGGCCCGATGATCTTGCGCCCGCCGGGAAGCCAGGCCAGCAGGGCGTGCAGACGCAGTGAATGGGCGTAGACAAGCAGAATGACCCCGGTCACGCCGCCCGCTGCCATCAACGCGATCATGGTGCCGATCAGAGGATCTGCAGCCAGGTCCCGGTTGACGGCCGTAAAGACCAGTGCCAGCACGATCATCGCCGCAACGCCGGCAACGCGGTCAATGATGACCGAGGCGGCGGAACGCGCTTGCGAATCGATCTGGCGCCCGAGGAAGTATGACTTGGCAATGTCGCCGCCAAGCATGCTGGGGACGAAGTTGCCGATGAAGTTGCCGATCAGATTGAGATTGAACAGACGCAGAAAGCCGACCTCGATACCCTGGTCGCGCAGGATCGTCTGCCACCGCACGACGCGGGCCATGCGTCCCAGAATCCCGATCGCAAAAAGAAGGCCGATATAGAAGACGTCTATATTGCCGAACACGATCCGCAATTGACGCGCGTTGTCCTGCCAGAGCAGGACCGCAACGAAAAGCGTGAGCCCCACAAGAAGTTTGAGCGCGCCTGCAAGCCGCAACCTGGAAGCGATCAAGGTCATGCCGGATGGTCTCGCAGTGTTCGTCGTGATTTCTGGGAAAGGGCGGCAGGCGCGGAGGCGTCCTACGGGAGCGGGAGGGACGCGATCTTGCGGCCGAAGATCATCATCTTGTCGCTCAGGCGCAAGGCCTTGAACAGGCCGATGACGCCGAGCTGTTGCAATAGCGCTTCGCGCGGCAAGGCTACCGACCGGCGCGCAACCTCGAACCCGGTGTTCGCAAACAGGCGCCGGATGGCGTTGAAGTTGTAATTGGCGACGTGGATCGGCGGAATCAGTGCCCGCCAGCGCAGACCTTCGATCCGACGGACGTAGCTGTCGACGTCGCCGGTGGTAAAGACGATCAGACCGCCGGGTTTGAGCAAGGCGTTGATGCGCCGGAACTCGGCCAGCGGGTCGTTCAGATGCTCAAGCACGTTCCACATCGTGATTACATCGAAGCGCCCCTCTTCGAGCGGCGCATTGAGCAGGTCGCAGACGTGGACCTCGATCTCGAGTTCGTCGCGGGCGAACTTGGCGGCATAGGCACCGATCTCGACGCCGACCGGCTGCCAGCCGCGGGCGCGCGCGACGTCGAGGAAAAATCCGAATGAACACCCGATGTCGAGAATGGTTCCCTTGCCCGGCATGAGGCGTTCGATCTCGCCCATGCGGTAGTGGAACTTGCGATATTCCTTGCGCCGGCCCGATCCCGGCGCCTGAAGCCAGTCGTAGGTTTCCTCGAAGAATTCCTGGCCGTAGTAATCCTCCAGATTGACCTGCGACAGATCGTCGGTGACCTGAACCAGGCCGCAGTCCTGGCAGCGGTCCAGGTGAAAACCGTTCTTGAGCGCGAACGGGCGATACGCCCGCCCACCGCACACGCGGCAAGGGGGCGGAGAATTCTCCCCCCTGACGGCGGCAAGATCGGAACCGGCGGCGTTGTTCGAGGGCGGTGAGGTCATGGGGCCCGCTTGCTCAGGGAATGATGGACGAACGACGCACCTATCGGCCGAGGTGCTCCAGGATGGTGCCGACGACGGCATCGATCCAGCCGTTCTGCCCAATGAGTACCGAGTATAGTTGAAATCCGGTGAACGGGCGTCCCTCGAACCAGTACATGTGATTGGCCCGGGGAATGATGGCGACGTCGATTCGGCCCGGGCAGTCGCGGCGCAGGCGGGAGAGGACATCGCCCATCATGGCCGCTCCGGGCTCGTACTCGCCCCAGATGAACAGCCGCTGCCCGGCCGGGCAGGTGTCGAAAATGTTGTCGGCATAGAGGGGTTCGTAGAGCGCCGGAATGTGGTCGAGTGGCACGTCCAGGCCGACCTGGGCCAGTTTGCGCACCTGACCGGCGGCGAAATCGGGGCGCAACGAAAGCATGCGCCGGGCATCGCCGGTACCAATCGCCACTGCCCGGCGGGCTCCCAGTTTCTTGGCCGCCAGGTTGACCGAGGCGGATCCGAACGAATGGCCGACCAGGATCACGTCCTCGGGCGCGACCTCGAAGCGCTGCGCGAGATAGCGCACTCCTGCGACGATGTCCGAGGTCAGATCGAGGGTCATGCCGGGTCGGTAGGGGCCGAGCGGCCCGGAGTCGCCGTAGCCGCGAAAATCGAAGGCCAAGGTTGTGAAATGGCGCCCCAGGGCGCCCGCAAGGGCGCGGGCGAGCGGATGACGGCGCCCGTCGGGGCGGTTGCCGTGGGCGAAGACGACGTATCCCCGGGGGGTGGGGGGCTGATAGAGGTCGGCGACGATGCGTCGGCCGGCGCTGGTATATTCGATCGTCTCCACGCGCGGTGTGGCGGCTCCGTCCCGGGCGCGGGCGGCAAGGACCCACAGCTCGCGGAGCTTCAGCGCCTCGGGTACGACGACCCACCCGGACACGGCCAGGACACCGGCGATCAGCGCCCATGCCAGGCGCCGGGTCCAGCGGCCGCTACGGCGTCGGCTGGCCATGTCCTTCGATCCTTTCCATCAGAAACAGAATACCGCCGATCAGCGAGATCGCGGTCGAAACGGCGCGCATGATCAGCGCCACCATCACCCCGTCGGCAAGCTGGGCACCGGTGCCGGCCAGCAGCAGGCCGAGCGACCATTCCCACCAGCCGACGTTGTTGGGCGAGACCGGGACGCTGGAGACGAGAAAGAGAATCGGCGTGATCAATGCCACGTCGAGATAGGCGGGCCAGTATCCGATCGCCGCACAGCCGTAGTATACGCTCAAACTGGCCAGAAAGTAGAAGATGATCGAACACGCCATGGCCAGTGCCAGCATGCCCTTGGCGTGACGGTATTCCGTCAGTTCGCCATGAAAGCGCGCCAGCGGCCGGGCGATCCGGTCGGCCCAGGCGCCGAGGCCGTGCCGCCGCGCCCACGAAGCCAGCGAACGGCCGCAGGCGATCCCGATGATCCCGGCGAAGCACAGCGCGCTCATCCCGGCCACCGCCGCACCGACCAGGGGGCTGTCGATCAGCTCGACGTTGAGAGCGGCCAAGGCAAACGTCATGACGACAAGAGCCACCAGCCCGCTCAACCGGTCGGCGACCACCGAGGCGGCCGAGCGCGCCTGCGAGCCGATCTGCCGGCCCAGCAGATAGGACTTGGCGATGTCGCCACCGATCATGCTGGGCATGAAGTTGTTGAAGAACTGTCCGATCAGATAGAGGGCGAACAGGCGCGCCAGCGGCAGGCGCAGACCCCGCGCACGCAGCAGGATCGACCATTTGAGGGCGCTCGTCCACCGCATGGCCAGAGCGATGACGGCAAGGACGACAAGATAACGGGCCTCGAAGGCGCCCAGCAGATCGAGAAGCTGACGTCCGGTATCGCGCCACAGCACGAGCGCGGCGAGCAGACCCAGGCCGAACGCCAGCTTGAGCGCCCACAGCAGGCGCCGGCGACTGCGCCCCCTGATATGGTCGCGGGTCACAGTCCTCATCGCTCGGGCCGATCGTCCGGAAGATGTCCGCTCATTGCCCGATCTTCTTCTGCCGCTCGGTAGCAAGCGGCCCCTGCGCGATGCGTACCTTGGCCGGCACCTTGTAGGGTGCCAGGCGGGCGCGGCAGTGACGTCGCACCTCCTTGCGGACCGCGGCCTCGTCGGCGGCGCCGCGCGGCGTCACCTCGGCGGTGACAATGTGGCCCATGAACGGGTGCGCCTCGCCCCTGACGACGGCATCTTCGATGCTGTCGAGTTCCAGGATCACCGCCTCCACTTCCTGCGGATAGACCTTCTCGCCGCCGACGATGATGATATCGGACTGACGGCCGAGAATGCGGATCCAGTCGCCGTCCTGCTCGACCACATCGCCGGTGCAGTACCAGCCGTCTTCGTCGAACGGATTGGGCGCGTTGAGATAGCCGAGCATGGCCGTCGGCGTGCGCACCCATAGAACGCTATCGACGATCCGGGCCTCGATCTCGTCGTCCTTGAGCTTGAGATACAGACTGTCGCGTCCGCGCGAGCGTGCCCGCGGGGCGCCGAATTCCGAGGTGCCGTACTTCTGCACGATGTCGACGCCGGGAAAGATTTCACCCAGGCGGGCCAGTGTCGCTGCGCTCATGGGCTCCGATCCGTAGGTGATGATCTTCAGACTCGACAGGTCGAAGCCGGCATGATCGCCCGACAGGCACAGCAGGTTGAGAAACGTTGGCGAGGTCGGCAGCACCTCGACTTCGTGGTCCTGAATCAGGCGGCACACGGACAGGGGATCGCGCCGTTCGGGTAGAACCAGGGTGCCGCCGCCGGCCAGGGTATAGAACAGGGTGTCGATGCCGGCGATGTGGTCGAACAGCAGGAACGCCAGCGTCCGCAACCGCTTGCCCGGGCGGTCGAACTTGGCCAGGAAGCGTTCGGCGCTGTGCAGGATCGCCTTGGGCTGTCCGGTCGATCCCGACGAGAAGATGATGAACCCCGCTTCGCGGCGCGCGGCCAGCGTTTGCAGCAGCCGGTGGCGCACCGTCGGGTGTCGCCCTGGCACCGCCTGCCAGGCGCCCTCGCCATCGGCATCGAATCGGCACAGCGCCTCGGCCTGTGCGTCGTGCAGGTAGGGGGCTTCGTCGGGGGCCGTTGCCGGAATCAGTGCCGCGACGCAACCGTGTTCAAGCAATGCCAGCAGCAGGGCCACCGCGTTCGGCGAATGGTCCGCCTTGATTCCGACCACCGCACCGGGGGCGATATTGCGCCCGCCCAGGATGTCGCGCCAGCGCCGGCGCAGCTCGTCGAGCGCCCGGTAGGTGAGCGTCTCGCCGCGCCAGATCAGGCACGGGGCGTCACCGCGGGTGGCAAGCGAATCGAGCAGTCGACGCACACGCATGAAGCCGGTTCCGTCCTGTCAGGCGATGCCGCCCAGATAGATCGTCTGCGCGGTCACGAAGTCGCTGTCGCGGGCGATGAAAAAGTCGATCACGTTGGTGATGTCGCGGTATTCGCCCATGCGCCGGATCGCCTGCGCCTCGATCAGGGCCTGGATCTTGCGTTTCGGAACGCTGCGGATGAGGTCGGTCTGCACCGGCGTCGGGCCGACGGCGTTGACCGTGATGTTGAAGCCGCCGAGCTCGCGCGCCAGGATCCGGGTATAGGATTCGACGGCCGCCTTGGAGGCGGCGTAGGCGGCTTCGCCCTCCAGGCGCAGCGGTGTGGCCACCGTCGCGAAATTGACGATGCGCCCGTAACGCCGTTTGACCATCGCCTTGGCCGCCTCGCGGGCGAACAGGAACGATCCGAACACGTTGGTCGAAAAAATGTCGCGCACCGTCGACAGCGGCGTCAGCAGGCAATGGTTCATCGACGCGATGCCGGCATTGTTGATCAGGATGTCGAGACGCCCGAAGCGCTTGTAGACGTCCCAGACCATGTCCGTCACCGCCTTTTCGTCGGCGACGTCGAGCGTGTAATGCACGTATCCGTCGGGGGGCGCGTCAATGGGCGAGCGGCTGCACCCGGCGACCTGATAGCCCCGGGCCGTATAATGATCCACCAGATGACGGCCGATACCCTTGCTGGTGCCGGTGATGATCATCACCTCCGGCATCGCCTCGGGGCCGGTCGTGCCGGTCGTTGCCCGTGGTGGTGGATCAGCCATCGGCTTCTCCCAGGCGGGCGACGATGAAATCGGCGAGCGCGCCGGCGGTCCGGTAGGGGCTGTTGCGCATCGACATGGCCTTCTGGTCGGCCAGGGCCAGGCGGCGCCCGAAGGCCGATTCCGAGCGTTCCTCCAGGTTGACGATCAGGGTCACCAGCGACAACGAATCGATACCTTCGTCGCCGCCGTAGATCGGCGTATCTTCGCCGACCTCGCGCAGGGTGTCGTACTCCAGCTCCTCGTTGAGCTCGGCAATCGCGTCCTTGACGAGGGTAAAAGCCTTTTCACGCACGGATGTCACTTCCTGTTACTCTCCTCGGTCGTGGCCGCCGTCGCGGCGCATGATGATCTTGGCGGGATTGCCCTGAAGGATGACGTTGGGCGGATAGCGTCGGTTGATCAGGCTGTTGGCGACGACGATCGTATTGTCACCCAGCACCGAGCCGTCGAGGACGATGGTTCCGGCGCCGAGCCATACGTTGCGGCCGATGCGCACGCCCTTCGACGAATGTCCCTGATCTTCCGGGTGTACGTCCAGCTTCTCGTAGATGTAGTTGCTCGACGTAATCACCGAGTTCGGCCCGCAGACCAGGTTGTCTCCGATCACGATGCCCTTCGCGCCGGGCGAAATAAAGCACCCCGTGGCAAAGCCGCAGCGCGCACCGATGGTCAGCGGGCCGTCGCTGGCCTTCATTTTGGTGAACGAGCTGACCGTGCATCCCGGTCCGAAGGTCAGGTTGGGCGACAACTCGACCTCCGCGTGGGGACTGATCTTTGCTCCGTACTTCACGAAATAATAGAGGCTGATGGCGGAGCGCGGAACCAGGAAGCGGCGGATGATCTTTTTCAGCATGAGCGCTCGGGGCACTTGAGGGGGCGGACGAACAATAACATCACGGACGCGGTCAGGAATGCAGGGTATTTATTAATAAAAGTTACCGGGCGGGAGGCATTCATCCATATTCTTATTTTCATCCATGATGCAGTAACGTGGTGAATACTATATTAGTGTGTGTCCGGCTAGCGCTTTCTTGGCCGCGACCGGACGGAAATGCCGGACCGCGGGGACGCAGGCCGGCCAACGGCGAAGGCAGGCACGATGCCGAACACGTTGGCGCATATCGGGGTTCAGGGGCTGGTCACCCGCGCGGCGGTGCCCGGGGTCGACCTCAAATGGGTCTGCCTCGGGGCGATCGTGCCCGATGTGCCGTGGATCGCGCGTCGCATCGCCGAGGTCGTGGCGCCGGGGCTGCCTCCCTATGAGGTGATGCTCTATGCCACGGTGCAGAGCGCCCTGTTCATGTGCCTGGTTCTGGTCCCGGGCTGGCTGCGCTCAGCGCCCGGCCGCGAGCGGTCTTTGCCACCCTCGCGCTGGGAGCGGTGATGCATCTGCTTCTCGATGCGGTGCAGACGAAATGGGCCAACGGTGTCGATCTTCTGGCGCCCTTTTCATGGCGACTGGTGAATTTCGGCCTGTTCTGGCCGGAACAGTGGCCGAGCCTGGCGCTGACGTTGTTCGGCGGGG
>RFLL01000402.1 GCA_003693905.1 Alphaproteobacteria bacterium | reverse complement strand
GTGCGAGACCGATCTCTTCGGCGAGCAGGTCGTGTTGTGCGGGGGGCTGACCTCGCTGATTCTGGCCGGCTACGAGACCCTGGTCGAGGCCGGCTATGCGCCGGAGATGGCCTATTTCGAGTGTCTGCACGAGGTCAAGCTGATCGTCGACCTGATGTACGAAGGCGGCCTTGCCAACATGCGCTACTCGATCTCGAACACTGCGGAATACGGCGATTACACCCGCGGCGGGCGCATCATCACCGAAGAGACCCGGGCCGAGATGAAGCGGGTTCTGGAGGATATCCAGTCGGGCCGCTTCGCCCGCGACTGGGTGCTCGAATGCGCCGCCGGCCAGCCCAGCTTCAAGGCCATGCGCCGACGCTGGGCCGAACATTCGATCGAACAGGTGGGCGCCAAGCTGCGCGGCATGATGCCGTGGCTGGCCGAGTCCAAGCTGGTCGACAAGGCCAAGAACTGAGGCGTCAGGAACCGGGACAGAAGCGATTTACGCGCCGGCGGGCGATGGAAGCGGCTGTTCGGCACGGTGCCGGCACAGGACGAACATCGCCTGTTCGGCCAGCAGGTTGGCCAGCCCCAGCGACGGCAGCTTCTTGCGCCGTCCGCGCGCATCCAGAACCAGCATGCGCTCGATCGTGATCGCGTTTTCCTGGCACAGGATGATGAAATCGCGAATCGTGCACAGATGGATGTTGGGGGTGTCGTACCATGCCCCGGGCAGACAGTCGGTGACCGGCATCCGGCCCGCGAACAGCAGGTTGAGGCGCACCCGCCAATAGCCGAAATTGGGAAACGACACGATCGCCCGCCGGCCGATGCGCACCAGATTGTCGAGCACATGACGCGGGTCGCGCGTCGCCTGCAGGGTCTGCGACAGCACCACGTAGTCGAAGGCGTCGTCGGGGTAGTCCTTGAGGTCGGTGTCGGCATCGCCCTGAATGACCGACAGACCCTGGCTGACCGTGGCGTTGACCCCGGCCTGCGACAGCTCCATGCCGCGTCCGATGACGCCCTTGGCATGAACCAGATAGTCGAGCAGCGCACCGTCGCCGCAACCGACGTCGAGCACCCGGCTGCCCGGGCGAATCATGTCGGCGATGAGTTGCAGATCCGGGCGCAGACGCGCATGGCGCGCCGCGACGGCACCGTCGGGCGGAGTCATGGCGTGCTCAGGCCGCGCTTCTCGGCGCAGCCGTTGAGGAATCCCCCCAAGGTCGCGCGCAGCTCCGGTTCGTCGAGAAGAAAGGCGTCGTGTCCGGCCTCGCTTTCGATCTCGACGAAGCTGACATCGGCGGCGGCGGCGTTGAGGGCATGGACGATGTCCCGGTTTTCCGAAGTCGGAAACAGCCAGTCGCTGGTGAACGAGATGATGCAGAAGCGCACCGGCGTGCCTTTGAAGGCGTTGGCCAGCGTTCCGCCGTACTCCGCCGCTAGGTCGAAATAGTCCATGGCCCGGGTGATATAGAGATAGGAATTGGCATCGAAACGTTCGACGAAGCTTGAGCCCTGATGGCGCAGATAGCTTTCGACCTGAAACTCCGCCTCGAAGCCGTAGCCGACCCGGGCCCGGTCCTGCAGACGGCGGCCGAACTTGCGATGCAGCGCCGCCTCGGACAGATAGGTGATGTGCGCCGTCATGCGGGCGACCGCCAGGCCGCGGCGCGGCACCTTGCTGTGTTCCATGTAGTTGCCGCCGCACCAGTCGGGATCGGCCATGATGGCCTGGCGCCCGACCTCGTGGAAGGCGATGTTCTGTGCCGTGTGGCGCGCTGCGGTGGCAATAGGCACGGCGGCGAAGACGCGCTCGGGGTAGCTCGCGGCCCATTGCAGGGCCTGCATTCCTCCCATCGAGCCGCCGGTGACGCAGAACAGCTTGTCGATGCCCAGATGGTCGATCAGCAGCTTCTGCGCCCGCACCATGTCGGCGATGGTGATGACGGGAAAGCTCAGACCCCACGGCCGGCCGGTGGCCGGGTTGATCGACTTCGGTCCCGTGGTCCCCATGCAGCCGCCGATCACGTTGCTGCAAATGATGAAATAGCGCTCGGTATCGAACGGCAGCCCGGGCCCGACCATCAGGCTCCACCATCCCGGCTTGCCGGTCACCGGGTGGCGGCCGGTCAGGTACTGATCGCCGGTCAGCGCATGGCAGACCAGGATGGCGTTGGAGCGGTCGGCGTTGAGCCGGCCATAGGTCTCGTAGGCGATCGTGACGGGGCCGAGGGTCAGGCCGCAGTCGAGCACGAGCGGCTCGTCGTGGCCGAGCTCGACACTTCGATGACGCGGCGCCTCACGCGCCGCCGGGGTCTGGGCAGCCTGATCCGGGGTCTGCATGGTCATTCGTACTGGTCCAACCGCCTCGGCGTCCGGCACGCGACGGCCCCGGGCGGCGGGGCATAGCTAAGGGGTCTTCCCGCCGGAGTGTCAACGCTTTCTTTTGCTATACTTTTCTTTGATTTTAGCCGATCCACGGACTATCTCTAATCGCTCTTTGACTGGGACATGCCTGTGTGATGCCCGCCGATGACCGCGCCCTTGAGGATCTGCGTCGCGAGATCGACGAGATCGACGATGCCATCCACGACCTGCTGATCCGCCGCAGCGAGGTCACGCGGCGCATTGGCGCACTCAAGAACGACAACGGCAACCGCATGCGCCCGGGCCGCGAGGCGATGGTTCTGCGGCGCCTGATCGCGCGCCATCGCGGCAGCTTTCCCAAGGCCCTGATCGTGCGCATCTGGCGCGAAATCTTCGCCGCCGGGACGGCTCTTCAGGGCCCCTTGGCAGTGGCGGTCTATGCCCCCGAAGGCACCTTCGGGTATCGCAACCTGGCCCGTGACCACTTCGGCTGGCGGACCCCGATTACGGCCTACAAGTCGGCGGCCCAGGTT
>RFLL01000401.1 GCA_003693905.1 Alphaproteobacteria bacterium | reverse complement strand
GATCGCATATTCGCCAGTCCGCTGGCCCGGCGCATGGCCAAGCAGGCCGGGCTCGATCTTGCCGCCATCCGCGGCAGCGGTCCGCACGGGCGCATCGTCAAGCGCGATGTGGAAGCGGCGCTCCAGGCCGGCGTGGCCTCGGCCGCCGCGCCGGCACCGGCCGCAGCCGCGGCGCCGGCGGCTGCCACAGCGCCGTCGGCTGCCGGACCATCGGCGCGGGCATTGGCCGACATGCTGGGACTGGCGTACGAGGTGCAGCCGCTCAGCACCATGCGCAAGACCATCGCCCGGCGTCTGAGCGAATCCAAGCAGACGGTCCCGCATTTCTATCTCACCATCGACTGCGAGATCGACGAGCTGCTGCGCGTGCGCAAGGAGCTCAACGCACGCTTCGACGATCTGAAGATTTCGGTTAACGACTTCATCATCCGTGCCGCGGCGCTGGCTCTGATGCAGGTGCCGGCGGCCAATGCCTCATGGGATGAAGGCGGGATTCTGCTCTACAGGCACGCCGACATTTCGGTTGCCGTAGCAACGCCCAGCGGTCTCATCACGCCGATCGTCAAACAGGCGGAAACCAAGGGTCTGGCCGCGATCTCGAAGGAAATGAAGGATCTGGCCGCGCGTGCGCGCGAAGGCCGGCTGGCACCGGAGGAATATCAGGGCGGGACGTTCTCGCTCTCCAATCTCGGCATGTACGGGGTCAAGGACTTTGCCGCCATCATCAACCCGCCGCAGGGCTGCATCCTGGCGGTCGGTGCCGGCGGCGAGCGCCCGGTGGTGCGCGACGGCACCCTGGCGGTGGCGAACGTCATGTCGTGCACGCTGTCGGTCGACCACCGCGTGGTCGACGGCGCCGTCGGGGCCGAGTTCCTGGCCGCCTTCAAGAAGCTGATCGAGTATCCGGCGGCGATGCTGCTTTAGGATACCGCTTCACGCTGCGTCCGGCGGGCATCCTCCGGCGCCTGCCGGTGCACCGGACAACTGGGGATACGGATAGCATCATGGCCGACAACAGTTTCGACCTGATCGTGATCGGCGGCGGCCCGGGGGGCTATGTCGCGGCGATCCGCGCCGCGCAGCTCGGCGGCAAGGTGGCGCTGGTCGAGCGCGAACACCTCGGCGGCATCTGCCTCAACTGGGGCTGCATTCCGACCAAGGCATTGCTGCGCACTTCCGAGATCTATCACTACATGACCCACGCCGCCGACTACGGTCTGCGCGCCGATGCCGTCGGCTACGATCTGGCTCGGGTGGTCAAACGGTCGCGCCAGGTGGCCGGGCGCCTCAATGCCGGAGTCAAGCACCTGATGAAGAAAAACAAGGTCCAGGTGTTCGACGGCCACGGCCGACTCGACGGGCGCCAGGGTGACCGGCGCAAGGTTCATGTTTCCAAGGACGGCAAAGGAATCGCCGATCTGGTCGCGACCAACGTCATCCTGGCCACGGGTGCGCGGGCGCGTCAGCTTCCCGGCCTCGAATCCGACGGCAAGCTGGTGTGGACCTACAAGGAAGCGATGGTTCCCGAAACCATGCCGAAATCGCTTCTGGTCGTCGGCTCGGGGGCCATCGGCATCGAATTCGCCAGCTTCTATCGCACCCTCGGCGCCGAGGTCACCGTGGTCGAGATTCTACCACGCATCCTGCCGGTCGAGGACGAGGAGATCTCGGCCCTGGCGGCCAAGGCCTTCGCCAAACAGGGCATCCGCATCCTGACCGGCGCCAGGGTGAGCGGCCTCGAAAAGGCGGCGAACAGCGTCACCGCCACCATCGAGGCGGCCGGCAAGACGCAGAAGATCACGGTCGAGCGGGTGATTTCCGCCGTCGGCATCGTCGGCAACGTCGAGGATATCGGTCTCGAAGGTACGGCGGTGAAAGTGGAAAAGACCCACGTCGTGACCGATCCGTGGTCGGCCACCGACGAGCCTGGCGTCTACGCCATCGGTGATCTGACCAGCCCGCCGTGGCTGGCGCACAAGGCCAGCCACGAGGGAGTCGTGTGTGTGGAGCGCATCGCCGGCCTCAAGGATGTCCATCCCCTCGATCCGCGACGCATCCCGGGCTGCACCTACTGTCATCCCCAGATCGCCAGCATCGGCCTGACCGAGGCCCAGGCGAGGGATGCGGGCCGCAAGATCCGGGTCGGGCGCTTTCCCTTTATCGGTAACGGAAAAGCCATCGCTCTCGGGGAAGATCAGGGTCTGATCAAGACCGTATTCGACGCCGGGACCGGGGAACTGCTCGGCGCCCACATGATCGGGGCCGAGGTGACCGAACTCATCCAGGGCTATGCCATCGCCATGCAGCTCGAGACCACGGAAGCCGAGTTGATGCACACCGTGTTCCCGCACCCGACCTTGTCCGAGATGATGCATGAAGCGGTGCTTGACGCGTATGGCCGGGCCATTCACTTCTAGGGTGCCGCATTGAAGCACGAGGATTCCACGATGACGACTGCCGCCGCCCCCAGGGGCGCCGTGCGCCACCCGGAAAAGGCCCACAAGCCCGACAATCCGATCGCCCGCAAGCCGTCGTGGATCCGGGTCAGGGCCCCGGTTTCGCGTGAATACCACGAAACCCGGCGCATCCTGCGTGAAAACAATCTGCACACCGTATGCGAAGAAGCGGCCTGCCCCAATGTCGGCGAATGCTGGGCCAAGCGTCACGCCACGATGATGATCATGGGCGAGGTGTGCACCCGCGCCTGCGCGTTCTGCAACGTGGCGACGGGCAAGCCGGCACCTCTCGATCCATTCGAGCCGACCAACGTTGCCGCCGCGGTGGCGCGCCTCGGGCTGGCCCACGTCGTCATCACCTCGGTCGATCGCGACGATCTGCCCGATGGTGGGGCGGCGCATTTCGCCGCCGTGATTCGGGCCGTTCGCGAAGCCACCCCGGCCACCACGATCGAAGTGCTGACCCCGGACTTCCTGCGCAAACCGGGGGCGGCCGAGGTCGTCGTGGCGGCGCGCCCCGACGTCTTCAATCACAATCTGGAAACGGTGCCGCGGCTCTATGCCTCGGTGCGACCGGGGGCGCGCTACTATGCCTCGCTGCGCCTGCTCGACCGGGTCAAGGAAATCGAGCCCGACCTGTTCACCAAGTCCGGCATCATGGTCGGGCTGGGCGAGGAGGAGGCCGAGGTGCTTCAGGTCATGGACGATCTGCGCACCGCCGGGGTCGATTTCCTGACCATCGGGCAGTACCTGCAACCTACGCCCAAGCATCACCCGGTGGCGCGCTTCGTCACGCCGGACGAGTTCAAGCATTACGAGGCCCTGGCCTACGCCAAGGGCTTCCTGATGGTCTCCGCTTCGCCGTTGACCCGTTCGTCCTATCACGCCGGCGACGATTTCGCGCGTCTGCGCGCCGCCCGTCGTGCCGCCTCCGGGCGGTCGGCCCACTAGAAACCGCGCAAGGACCGGGCCGGGCATGCCGACGCATGCGGAAAAGCGCTTCCTTCCCTATACGCCGAAGCAGCTTTTCGATCTGGTGGCCGATGTCGAACGCTACCCGGAATTTCTGCCATGGTGCGTCGGGGCCCGGATTCGCCAGCGCACCGGTGACACGATCGTCGCCGACCTGGTAATCGGCTTCAAAATGTTCCGCGAACGCTTCACCAGCCGCGTCAAGCTGGATGAAGCCCGCTACCGGATCGACGTCACCTACACCGAAGGCCCTTTCCGGTACCTGAACAACCACTGGGTGTTCGAGCCCCATCCGGGCGGGTGCGTGATCGACTTCTATGTCGATTTCGAGTTCCGCTCCCGGATCCTGCAACGGGTCATCGAGGCCCTGTTCTCCGAGGCGGTGCGGCGCATGGTCGGTGCCTTCGAGGCCCGCGCGCGGGCCCTCTACGGGCCCGGGATGACGCCGTCACCCTCCGCCGCTGCCGGCCAAGCCGGCTCAGGGCGGACCGACGCCGGCGGCAAGGGCGGTGTAGAGGGCGGCGACCATGAAGGCGTTGAAAACCCCGTGAGTGATGATCGCCGGCCATAGGGAACCGCTGCGTTCGTACACGATCGCCAGCGCTAGGCCGATGACACTGAGCGCCGGAATCAGAACCGGCAGGCCGTGCAGGACGGCAAACCCGATGCCGCTGAGAACGGCGGCGCCGAAGCCGGATCGGACCCGGCTGCGAAGCCACCCGTAGAG
>RFLL01000400.1 GCA_003693905.1 Alphaproteobacteria bacterium | reverse complement strand
GGGCTGGGCGACGAGATCATGGTGACCGGCGAGGCGCGCCGGGTGCAACGGCACGACCCGCGGCCGGTGGCGGTGCGTGGGCGGGACGGTCGGACGCGTTGGCATCCGTTGTGGCGCGGCAATCCGCGTTTTGCGACACCGGATGCGATCGCCCGCGGGGCCGACGTACAGTGGATCGAGAACGGGCCCGGCTGCCGCCCGTATGTCGACCTGGCGGCCATGAGGCGCGACTGGCAGGCGGTCTTCCCGGAGCGGCCGTTCACGACCAAGATACGCGATCCGCGTCTGCCGTGGCGGTTTACGACCTGGCGGGCGGAACCGGGCGAACTGCCGGCGCTGCGACGCGCCCCGCCGGGCGGCTATATCGTGGTCGCGCCGACGTTGAAACCCGGCGCCTCGCCCAACAAGCAATGGGGCTGGGCACGCTGGCAGGCGCTGGTTGCCGCTACGCGCTGGGCTGCGCACCGGTGGGTACAGCTCGGTTCGCCGGGGACGCCGCTTCTGGACGGCGTGTCTCATATCGCAACACCGACCTTCGAGGCCGCGTGCAGTGCCCTGTCCGGGGCCGCGGCTGCGGTTCTTCCCGACGGCGCGTTGCACCATGCCGCTGCGGCGCTGGGTGTGCCGGCGGTGGTTCTGTTCGGGGGCTACACCTCGCCGGCCAACCTCGGCTACGACGCGCATGTCAATCTGTTCGACCCGGCGGGCGGCCGCAGCCCGTGCGGTCAGCGCGTGGCCTGTACGCACTGCGCCCGCGCCATGGCCGCGATTCGACCCGAAATCGTCGCCTGTCATCTGGAGCATCTGCTGCGCCATGCCCACACGTGAAACCGCCAAGCAGGTGGCCGGGATCTGGCTTCCCGGGAGCGAAGTTCATCTGGTCGACATGCTGTTGCATCACAGCAAAGTCGGCCCGGTCGATGGCAAGGGTACCTACCAGTTGCACAAATTGCGCGCCGCGCTGGCCCATCAACCGACCGGGCGGCGCCGCGTCGCCGTCGACATCGGTGCCCACGTGGGCCTGTGGTCGATGCATCTCGTCAAGGCGTTTGCCCATGTCCATGCCTTCGAGCCGATCCCGCCGCACGGCGATCTGTGGCGGCGCAACGTCGCGGCGTCGAATGCGACCCTGCACCGTACGGCGCTCGGCGCGCGCAGCGCGACCGTCGCCATGGAGGTTCCCGAAGAGACCACCGGCAACGGGCATGTCGTGATTGGGAGGGGAGGATGCAGCTCCGCCGTGCCGCGGATTCCCGATGTGTCTAATCCGGACCGCCGCGACCTCTGGCTCGGCGTGCCGATGCGCACCCTCGACAGCTTCGCCCTGGAGGAAGTCGATTTCATCAAGATCGATGTCGAGGGGTTCGAGCGTCCGGTGATCGAAGGCGCCGTCGAGACCATCCTGCGCTATCGCCCCCACGTCGTCGTCGAGCAGAAGGGCAACGAGACCGCTTACGGCGAACCCCGCAATGCCGCCGTTGCCTTTCTGCGCGGCCTCGGCATGGCGCCGGTCGCGGTCATCTCCGGCGACTGGATCCTGGGCTGGTGAGGGCGGCGAGGCGATGGCTCTGAAGCTGGCCCTGTTGTCCGCGCGTCATCGCGCCCGTCGTGGTCCCGCCCGGCGTCGCGGCGGGCGTCCGCGCGCCGCCGAGGGGTACGAGCTGCGCGAGGGCAACCGTCGCACGCTCCTGCCGCCGCTGGCCGGACGCTTCATGCTGTCGTTGCTCGGGCGCGGCTATGTCTCGCGCGATACCGTGATCGACGTTCTGTGGCCCGATCCCGATGTCATGCCCGAGACAATGTACAAGGAAATTCACGTGATCGTCTTTCGCCTGCGCCGCGCCCTGGCCCCGTTCGGCGCCGAGGTGCGCAACGTCCATGGTCAGGGCTACCGCCTGTTTCTGGCGGAGGATCGCTGAGATGCGGGCACGGCGCGTCTATATCGGCTGGGATCCACGCGACGGGGCGGCCTTTGCGGTCTGCCGTCATTCGCTTCTGGCGCACGCCAGTGTGACGGTCGAAGTGCGGGCGCTCAGGGACTGGGAGTTGCGCCGTCGCGGCGTCTACTGGCGCGCCTATCACGTCGACGGGCGCGGACAGATGTGGGACGCTCGTGACGGCAGGCCGTTTTCCACCGGCTTCAGCTACACCCGCTTCTGCGTGCCGCTGCTGGAAGATTACGGCGCCGATCCGGTGGTCTTCTGCGATGCCGACATGCTGTGGCGCGCCGACGTCGCCGAACTTTTCGATCTGGCCGGCGACTCTGCACTGGCCTGTGTCAAGCACGAGCACCGCCCGCACGAACGCGAAAAGATGGCCGGGCTGATCCAGACCGTCTATCGCCGCAAGAACTGGTCCAGCCTGATGGTCATGCGCCCCGAGCGCTGCGTCGGATTGACGCCCTATGCGGTGAACAACATGCCGCGCGACTGGCTGCACGGCATGTGCTGGATCGACGAGGGCGAGGTCCGGGGGCTGCCCGAGGCGTGGAACTGGCTCGATGGATGGTCGGATCCCGGAATCGACGCCAAGGTCGTTCATTTCACCCGCGGTACGCCCGACATGCCGGGCACCGAATCCGTGCCCCATGCCCGTGAATGGCACGCCGCCCTGGCCGCTGCGACCGGCGGGTGCGGCTGCGACATGGCCGCCTGTGTGCCGGTGTCCGCTCTTTCTGAGACCCGATAAGGAGGATTCTTTCCGTGGCCGCACAAAAAGGCAAACTCGTTCTGCTCAAGGCCGACATCGCCGGCGGATCGCCGCAGGTCTACACCACGATCGCCGGTCTGCGCACCACGACCTGGACCATCAACGGCGAGGACGTGGACGTGACCACCAAGGATGATAACGGCTGGCAGCAGCGCCTGGCCGGTGCCGGGGTGCGCTCGCTCGGCG
>RFLL01000399.1 GCA_003693905.1 Alphaproteobacteria bacterium | reverse complement strand
TGGTCCTGGTCGAGACCCACACGGCAGAGGCGCTGTCGCCGGGGGCCGCCGTGCTGCCGCATCCGCCGCGCCCCGGCGAGGTTCAGCGCACGACCCGGGAGATTGCCGAGCGCGGCCGCCGCCACGATGCCGTCGCCTATATCAGGGCGATGGAGACGATCCGGGGCATCGCCCGCCGGCTCGCCGCTGTCTTCGAGACGCTCGATGTGCTGCTGACCCCCGCCCTGGCACAGCCGCCGGTCCCGCTCGGCACCCTCGACGCCGAGGACCCCGACCTCGACCATTTCTACGACATGACCCAACGTTTCGCCCCGTTCAGCGCGATGTTCAACATGTCGGGCCAGCCGGGAGCCTCGATTCCCCTGCATTGGACCGCCGAAGGCCTGCCGGTCGGGGTGCAGGCGGCAGCGCGTATCGGCGACGAAGCCGCCCTGATCCGCCTTGCCAGCCAGTTCGAGACCGCCCGTCCCTGGGCGGCCCGCCGCCCGCCCGGGCTCGAGCGTGTTTAGACGGCGCCGAGCCCCCCCAAGACCATGACTTTTCCGGGAAAGGCCCCGTTCGCCCTTTTCTCGCTGCGCAATCCATGGTACCAACGGCCTCCCGCTGCAACGACTCTGTCGTTGCAGGGTGGGTTTGGTATGCCCGGATCCAGAGCCGGTCGGAACCGAATGGGGCGGGCCCGGCACCGGCTTTTCGGGCGCCGGCGGAAACGGACGAGAGAAAAGGAGAGGTGGCAACACCGTGCAGGTACAGGTTCGGGACAACAATGTCGATCAGGCCCTGCGCGCGCTGAAGAAGAAGCTGCAGCGCGAGGGCGTATTCCGTGAAATGAAGCTGCGCCGCAGCTATGAAAAGCCATCGGCACGGCGCAAGCGCGAACGGGCCGAAGCGGTTCGTCGCTATCGCAAACTGTTGCGCAAGCGCATGGACCGCGAAGGCTACTAGGCCCTTCCCGGGCATCGGTCGCGACGACCGCTCTTATCCGGATTCAGATTCAGCTTGGAACAGGCCGCACCACGCGGGGAATGCCCTCCGCGGGGAGTGCGGCTTTGGCGGTCGGCCCGTGCGCAGGCAGCCCCCTCCCCCGCGCATTTGCGCGCGAAAAGACCCGCCCTCAGCTTTCCTTGAGCGCCCGAACGATGTTCTCGCACATCTTCTTGGCGTCGGACAGCAGCATCATGGTGTGGTCCATGTAGAACAGCGGGTTGTCGACCCCGGCATAGCCGGTGGCCATGGAGCGCTTGACGACCAGCACCTGACGCGCCTTTTCCACGTCAAGCACGGGCATGCCGTAGATCGGCGAGGATTTGTCGGTCTTGGCCGCCGGATTGGTCACGTCGTTGGCGCCGATCACGAAGGCGACGTCGGCCTCGGCGAATTCGGGGTTGATCTCGTCCATTTCGAACACTTCGTCGTAGGGCACGTTGGCTTCGGCCAGCAGCACGTTCATGTGCCCCGGCATGCGCCCGGCGACCGGATGAATCGCGTATTTGACCTCGACCCCCTTTTCCTTCAGCAGATCGGCCATTTCGCGCAGCGCGTGCTGCGCCTGCGCCACCGCCATGCCGTAACCGGGAACGATGATGACCTTGTTGGCGTTGCTCATGATGAACGCCGCGTCCTCGGCCGAGCCCTGATGATAGGTGCGCTCGCCCATGTCGGCCCCGGGGCCGGCCCCTTCGCCGCCGAAACCACCGAGAATGACCGAGAAGAACGAACGGTTCATCCCCTTGCACATGATGTAGCTGAGGATGGCACCTGACGAGCCGACCAGGGCGCCGGCAATAATCAGAAGATTGTTGTGCAGCGTGAAGCCGATGCCGCAGGCCGCCCAGCCCGAATACGAGTTGAGCATCGAGATCACCACCGGCATGTCGGCGCCGCCGATGGGAATGATGATGAGCACGCCGAGAGCCAGGGAGATCGCGACGATAAGCCAGAACGCCACCGCCGATTCGCTGGTCGTCAACCACGCCACCAGGGCCACGGTGATGAGACCGAGGCCAAGGTTGAGCCAGTGCTGTCCGGTAAAGACGACCGGCCGGCCGCTGACCAGGGCCTGAAGCTTGGCAAAGGCGACCACCGAGCCGGTAAAGGTGATGGCGCCGACCACGGTGCCGATCGACATTTCGATCAGGCTGGCCAGCTTGATATCGCCTGGAACGCCGATGCCGTAGGCGGCCGGGTTGTAGAACGCCGCCGCGGCGACGAACACCGCCGCCAGACCGACCAGCGAATGGAAGGCGGCGACGAGCTGCGGCAACGCGGTCATCTGGATGCGCAGCGCGATGAACGTCCCGATCGCGCCGCCGAGCACGATGCCGGCGCCGATCAGCAGGATGTTGACCTCCGGCAGCAGGGCCAGCGTGGTGAGGATGGCGATTACCATGCCGGCGATGCCATAGCGATTGCCGGCACGGCTGGTCTCGGGATGGGACAGCCCGCGCAGCGCCAGGATGAAGCACACCGAGGCGACAAGGTAGAACAGCGTGGCCAGGTTCTGGTCCATGTCTTGCGTCCTCCCCTGGCGCTACTTCTGCTTGCGCTTGAACATCGACAGCATCCGCTGCGTCACGATGAAGCCGCCGAAGATGTTGACGCTGGCCAGCGTGATGGCCAGAAAGCCCATGAACTCGCTGAATCCGAACTCGCCGGTGCCGGCGGCGATCAACGCGCCGACGATAATCACCGACGAGATGGCGTTGGTGACGCTCATCAGCGGCGAATGCAGGGCCGGGGTCACCCGCCATACCACGTGATAGCCGACGAAGACGGCCAGCACGAAGACGGTCAGGCCCATGACCAGAACCCCTTCGTCGGCCCCCGGACCGGCCTGGGCCACCGCCTGCTGCGCCTCGCGGGCCAGGTCCTGCAACCCGGCGGCCAGCGCCTGGGCGTCGCGCGCCAGGCTCTCGGCCTTCTCAACCAGTGCCTGATTAGCCATTGCCGCCGTCCTCCTTGGCCTGCGTCGTCTGCTCACCCGTCCCGGGCGTGCCGGAAGATTCACCCGTCGCCGGGCCCAGGCCATAGGCCTGCCGCAACGCCGGGTGAACGATGGCGCCATCGCGCGCAACCAGCGCGCCGGCCACGATCTCGTCCTCCCAGTCGATGGCCAGCCCCTTGTTTTCCTTGTCGTAGATCAGGTTGAAGAAATTGAACAGATTGTTGGCGTACAGCATCGAGGCATCGGCGGCCAGACGTCCGGCCATGTTGTAATGGCCGATGATGCGCACCCCGTGCCTGGTGACGATCTTGCCCGGCTGGGTCAGCTCGCAGTTGCCGCCGGTCTCCACCGCCAGATCGACGATGACCGAACCCGGCTTCATGGTCTTGACCATCGCGGCGCTCAGCAGCCGCGGCGCCGGCCGCCCGGGAATGGCGGCGGTGGTGATGATGATGTCCATCTTGGGCACGGTCTCGGCGATCAGCGCCGCCTGTTTGCGCTTGTATTCGTCGCTCATTTCCTTGGCGTAACCGCCAGCCGTCTGCGCCTGCCGGAACTCTTCGTCCTCGACGGCGACGAACTTGGCACCGAGGCTCTGCACCTCCTCCTTCGCCGCCGGGCGGACGTCGGTGGCACAGACCACCGCGCCGAGGCGCCGGGCGGTCGCGATCGCCTGCAGGCCGGCGACCCCGGCGCCCATCACCATCACCTGGGCCGGATTGATCCGTCCCGCCGCGGTCATCAGCATGGGAAAGGCGCGGCCGTATTCCGCCGCCGCGTCGATCGTCGCCTTGTAGCCGGCGAGATTGGCCTGCGACGACAACGCATCCATCGCCTGGGCGCGGGTGATGCGGGGGATCAGTTCCATCGCGAACACGGTGGCACCGGCCTTGGCCAAGGCCAGCATGTCGTC
>RFLL01000044.1 GCA_003693905.1 Alphaproteobacteria bacterium | reverse complement strand
TAGGGCGCGATCCCCGCACCGGCGCGCGCCTCCTCGGCCGAGCGCGCCAACGAGGCGACCGTGACCTCGTGATTGGCGCTCAGATGCTTGATCATGTTGAATGGCCGGATCTTGCCACCGCGGTTGGGCGGAAAGGGAAAACGGTGACACACGTAAAGGATCTTCATGCCGCCCCCGCTTTCATGCCGCCCCCGCCTTCACGCGCCACCGCCGCGCCCAGTTCCAGCGCCACGTCGTCCGGCGTGCGCCAATCGAGATAGAGCCGCGCCCAGACCTCCAGATTGATCAGCGACAACAGATGGTCGGTGTGATCCTCGCGCCCGGCCTCGTGCAGGGCGACCGTTTCGGCCACCACCGTCCAGTCGAACAGACCGCGGCGCTCGACCGCCTCGCGCGACAGAAGCGTGTGGACGAGCGGCGTCAGCTCTTTCTTCAGCCACGCCCCGATCGGCGCTCCGAAACCGCGCTTCTTGCGATTCAGGATGGTCTCCGGCAGCACGTCCCTGAGCGCGAGCTTGAGCATGTGCTTGAGCCGGCCGCCGCGAATGCGCAGATCGGCCGGCAGACGGGCGCTGAGCTCGACCAGCTCGTGATTGAGCAGCGGCACGCGACATTCCAGCGACGTCGCCATGGTCATCTTGTCGGTCAGGACGAGAAGATCGTTCGGCAGCTGGGTCATCAGATCGACCCGCATCAGGCGGTTGAGGCCATCGCCATCGACGGCGATGCGGAAGGCCGCCTCCAGGGAGTCGATCTCGCCGCGGCGCCCGGCGCGCAGCAGACGATCCAGCGCCGCCTCTCCGAACACCCGCACATAACCACGGTAGCGTTCCTCGAAGGGACGGTCGCTCGATTCGACGAAGGCGCGCGCATAGCGCGACAGATTGGTCAACGGAGAATGGCGATCGGCCGGCAGGGCGCGGGCGAGCGGCGCAATCACTGCCTTGCGCATCCACGCCGGCAGGCGATTGTAGCGCCCGGCATAGTAATCGCCGAGATAGCGCCGGTAGCCGCCGAACAGCTCGTCACCGCCGACGCCGGAGAGAATCACCTTGACGTCCTCGCGCGCGAATTTGGCGACCAGATAGGTGGTGATGAAGGCGCTGTCGGCGATCGGCTCGTCCATGTGCCAGATCAGCATCGGCAGCAGGCCGACGACGTCGGGCCGGACCATGATCTCGCGGTGCTGCGTCTTGAACAGGGCGGCGACTTCGCGGGCGTAAGGCAGCTCGTTATAGTAGCTGCCGGCGGCACCGGTATCGAAGCCGATCGAATAGGTGCGCACCGGCCGGTCGCTGTGGCGCGCCATCATCGCCACCACGGCGCTCGAATCGATGCCGCCGGAAAGAAACGCGCCCAGCGGCACGTCGGCGACCATCTCCATCGCGACGGCATTTTCGATCGTCGCCCGCACCCGTTCCGCCCACTGTACCTCGGACAAGGACTCGTCCGCCTCGGCCGGTGGCTGCCAGTAGGTGTGCACCGAGACTTCGCCGTTCTCGCATACCAGGAGAGAAGCCGGCGGCAGCTTCTCGATTCCGGCCAGAAGGGTACGTTCGTTGGCGCTGTAGCCGTAGGACAGGTAGTCTTCGAGCGCGACCGGATCGAGCGCGGCTTCGACCCCCATCACTTCCAGGATCGCCTTGATCTCGGAGGCGAAGATCAAGCGGCCGTCATGGACGTGGATGTAGATCGGCTTGACGCCCAGCCGGTCGCGGCCGAGCACGAGACGCCGGCGCGGCCCGTCCCACAGGGCGAAACCGAACATACCGGTCATGTGGGCGACGCAATCAAGGCCGTATTCCTCGTACAGGTGGACCACGACCTCGGCATCGCTGGCGGTGCGGAAGCGGTGGCCGCGGGCGATCAGATCGGCGCGCACCTCGCGGAAATTGTAGATCTCGCCGTTGCACACGACCCACACGGTTTCGTCCTCGTTGGCGATCGGCTGATGCCCGCCGGCCAGGTCGATGATCGACAGCCGGCGCATGCCGAGCGCCACCCCGTCGGCAACGTAGGCGCCCTCGTCGTCCGGTCCGCGATGCACGGTGAGCGCGGCCATCGCCCGCAGATCGGCGGGCGCACACGCGGCACCGGGTTTGAGGGCGACGAGACCGTAGATTCCGCACATGGGTGTCGGACGCCTTTTTCCTATTTCCGCCGTATCCTAATTCCGCCGCACCTGGGTGCGATCGGCCCGTGCCCGCAGCATGTCCCGGAACAGCGCCTCGACGCGCCGGGCATTGCCGTCCCAGGTCATGTCGTTGTCCTCGATCGTGCGCCGCGCCGCCGCGCCAAGGCGCCGGCGCAGGTCGACATCGGTGCACAGGCGCTCCACCTGGGCGCGGAAATCGGCGCCGTCGCCGGGCGCAAACAGCAACGCCGTTTCGCCGTCGCACAGGATTTCTTCGATGTTGGCCTGCCGCGGTGCGACGATGGCACGCCCCAAGGCCATGTATTCGAAGATCTTGAGCGGCGAGGCATAGGCCGTCGCCGCCGGCTGCAACGCGATGTCGAAGGCCGCGACATGGGCAGGAATCGCGTCGCGATCGACCAGCCCGGCGACATGGATGCGCTCCGCCACGCCGAGGCGCGCAGCCTGATCGGTCAGGTCCTGCCGCCCGGGGCCGTCACCGACCACCAGAAGGTGCAGATCGAGCGCCGGGTCGGCCTGAGCCAGAAGCTCGACGACGCTACCCAGACCGTGCCATTCGCGCATGAAACCGGTGAAGCCGAGAACCAGGCGCCCTTCAAGGCCGTAGCGGCGGCGCACCTCCGAGCCATCGACCGGCCCCAGGAACGCCGCCCGGTTGATACCGTTCTGAATCACCGTGATGCGCGACTCCGGCACTCCGTCGCGGCGCACATAGCCGGCCAGGACGCCGGTCACCGGCAGCACGGCATCGGCGCTTTGCCACGCCGTTTTCTGGCACCAGGCGGCCAGGCGCCTGAGGCGCAGGCCGCCGAACCGCTGGCGCTCGTCGAATAACGGCGCATTGACCTCCAGAATGTAGGGGATGCCGGTGCGTCGCCGCAGCCAGGCCCCGGCGAGCAGAAACAGGTTGTAGCGCTCATAGAAGACGTCGGGCCGGTGCGCCCGGTAAGCCCGGCGCAGGTTGCGGTAGGCGACCAGGGTATAGGCGAATTCAAGTGCCTCGAAGGCCGCGCGCGGCAAATAGCGCCGCAGCAGCCCGACCAGACGACTTTCGCTGCCGAAGGACTGCCGTTCGGACCAGCGCGGGCCGACCACGACGACCTCGTGCCCGAGACGGCGGAAGGCGGCAATCAGTTCTTCGATGTGAACCGCCTGCCCGTCCTTGGAAGCGGTCCGGTGATGGTAGAGGATTTTCAGTTTCGACGACGGCCGCGAACTTCCGGCGGCGGCTCCGGCCGCACCGGGGCGCGCCTGCGACATGCCGAACTCACCGTCCATGACCGCCCCCGCGTCTCGCATCCGCGTCCGTGCCCGCCCGTGCCGAAAGGCGCCCCTCACCAGCAGATGCCTTCGTAGTCGACATCGTCCAGCGCCTGCAATTCGCGCACCCCCTGAAGGTCGATGATGGTGCGCCCGTGATGGGCGGCGCGGATCGCTGCGATCTCGTCGGCGCCGGCATGGCCGATGACGACGACCCTGGCCCCGTCCAGTGCGCGTTCGACATCGCCGGTCAGCAGACGCTCGAAGTGCGGAATCTCGCGTTCGATGTATTCCTTGTTCGAGCCCATCAGCCGCGCGGTCTCGACGCTGCGATCGAAGATCGACAGCTCGAACCCCTTGCCGATCAGACGCTCGGCCAGCAGCACCAGGGGCGATTCGCGCAGATCGTCGGTGCCCGGCTTGAAGGCCAGACCGAACAGAGCGACCCGGCACCGCCCGCGTCGGCTGATCATTTCGAAAGCCTGCTCGATGTGGCGATGGTTGCTGTCCAGAACATGGGCCAGCATCGGTACGTCGATATGCCGGCTGCGGGCCAGGGATTGCAGGGCCCGCAATTCCTTCGGCAGGCACGAGCCACCGAAGGCAAAGCCCGGGCGCAGATAGGCGGGCGAGATGTTAAGGTCGCGATCCTCGCAGAAGATCCGCATGGTTTCGCGCGAATCGATGCCGAGCGACTTCAGCAGCACGCCGACCTCGTTGGCGAAGGCGATCTTCACGGCATGGAAGGCGTTGGAGACGTACTTGAGGGATTCGGCAACCCGCGGCGTGGTACGGATCAGCGGCGCCTCGATACCGTCGTACAGCTTCTCGAGGACCGCGAACCCGGCATCGCTCGTGCACCCGGCGATCGTGAACGGCGGCTTGAAGAAATCCTTGACCGCGCTGCCCTCGCGCAGGAATTCGGGGTTGAAGCAGATTTCCAGATCCTGCCCCGGCACGTGCCCCGAAGCCGCAGCCAGAGCGGGAGTGACGTGGGTTTCAGTGGTGCCCGGCAGCACCGTGCTGCGGACCACAACGGCATGGGTTCCGTCCTTGGCCCGCAGGGCGCGGCCGATGTCCTGGATCACCGCATCGAGGGCGGCCATGGACGGCATGCCGTCGGGACCGCTCGGCGTGCCGACCGAGATCATGCTGACATCGGTAGCCGTCACCGCCTCTGCGGCATCGGTGGTGGCGCGAATGCGCCCGGTTTCGCGCAGAGCCTTCATGCGCTCGGCCACGCCGACCTCGACGATCGGCGACTGGCCGGCGTTGATCAGATCGACCTTGAGCGGATTGGTATCGACCCCGACCACTTCATGGCCCATCTCCGCCAGACAGACGCCGGAGACGGCGCCCACGTATCCCATGCCGAAAACCGAGATTTTCACGCCCTGTCTTCCCTCATGTGCTGCTGATCCGCCTGCGAAGGGCGGCAAAGGCGGCGCAACCTACCCCGCCCCCCGGGCCAGCCCCAGAACAAAATGAGCCGGGACACAGGCCCCCGAGCCCGGCGCGCCTGTTCATGAAGTTAGCGCCCATTTGTTAACGATAATGGACCAGAATCTGCTTAGATAATAATATAAAAGAGAAACCAGACAGTTGCGAAACGATATCATGCTCCCTCTTTTCAGGCAGCACTGGGGCCGAACACCGGAGCACGTCTGGATTGCGGTTGCCATTTCGGCTCTATTGAGCAATTATAGCAACCTAATAATGGACTAGCCGGTAATCGGCTGCGCCAGGAAGGCTGAGGGATGTCCAAGAGCAAAAGCAGGGATTGCCCTAGGAATACCCGGGGTGTCGAATCGGGGAGTGAAGACAAGCGTGTTGCTGCACGCCGGCGGTTTCTGCTTGGCGGCGCGGCGGCCTTGCCCGTCATCGTGACTCTCGGTCAGAAACAGGCCTGGGCAGCAAGCAGTCAGGTCTGCGCTTCGGCCGGGCTTGGGTTCGGTGACGGCTTCACCAATGAAGACTACAACAAGGTGAAGAACGGCCTGACCACGTCGCTGTACTGCCGCCCCGAAAACCTGTAGGAGCGATCCGCCCCGGACGCAGGGGGCGCCCTCGGGTTTTGACACCGTTGACGACACCAGGAAACGCCCATTCAGAATCGGGACGCAGCGACGGCAACGTGGCGCCTGTGTGCACCTGATTCCCTGCCCTGGCGGCAGTGGGACGGGGATTATGTCGTCTTCAATCCGCTTTCCGGCCACACTCACCTGCTCGATATCGCCACCGGCGAAGTGTTGCGGCGCCTTCTCGACGGCCCGGCCGACACCGCCACCCTGGCGCGGCATCTGGCCGCGTTCCTTGAAGTTCCGGCCGATGCGCGTCTGGATGCCGCCATCCGCACCATCCTGGAACGGCTGGAAGATCTTGACCTGATCGCGCAGGTGGAGACCCCTTCCCCCCATCCTCCGGCGCCTCCGGCAAGCTCATGGTGAGCGGCAGGATGCCGGACGGTACGCGAGTCCGGGTCGGCGATCTGGCGCTGCCCGAAGCCGTGCGGATACTGGCCGGTACCGGCCTGTGGCTGGGGACCGGTGCCTTCGTGGTTCATCTGCGCACCGACAGCGCCGCCCGCGCTGGCGCCGTGGTCGCCGCCCATGCCGACCATCGCGTGTCCCGGGCGCCGGCCATTCACGATTTCCCCCTCACCATCGCCCGCACATCCGGCCGCTTCGGCCTGCCTGCCCGACGTCCGGGGGTTCAGGCCCGCATCGACGGTGAGCCTCTGTTCGAGCCGTTTCCCGAGGCCTATGCCTTCGCCATGTTCGAATCGACCCTCAACTGGTGCATTGCCCGCTATGTGCATCGCCATCTGACCTTTCACGCCGGAGCAGTCGAGCGCGAGGGGCGCGCCGTGATCCTGACCGGGCCGTCGGGATCGGGCAAAAGCACGCTGTGCGCTGCACTGAGTCAGGGAGGATGGCGCCTGCTGTCCGATGAACTGGTGCTGCTCGACCTCAGCCGGAAGCCCGGAGTCCCCGGGATCCCCGAGATCATCGCCAACCCGCGGCCGATTTCGCTCAAGAACGAGGCCATCGACCGGATCGCGGCGCGCAACCCGCAGGCCCGGTTCAGCGCCCGCTTCGAGAATACGGTGAAGGGCACGATTGCCTTCGTTCACCCCCGGCCTGAGGCGGTCCGGCGCGCAGGCGAAACGGTAGCGCCGGCGCTGGTCGTCGCGCCCACCTACCGGCCGGGGGCCGATCTTGCCGTGGAGGAGATCGCCAAGGCCGCCGGCTTCATGATGATGGTCGAAAATGCCGTCAACTATTTCACCACCGGCCGCCCGGGGTTCGAAGCTCTGGCGGCACTGAGCGACCGGAGCCGGTTCTACCGCCTGACGTACGGCGATATCGATCAGGCCGTGGCGGCGATCACCGAGCTTCACGCCACTGCCGGCGGCGGAGGGGCCGCATGACGCCGGGCCCGGAACGTGCCGACCATCCGCTGCTGCAGGCACTGCGCGATCCGCGCTGCGTCCTCGACCTCGACGCCGCCGGCTGGAACGATGTCATCTGGCAGGGGCGCCGGCACGCCGTCCTCGCCCGCCTGGCCGTCGACCTGGAAAGGACCGGCCTGCTGGCCCGCGTGCCGGCGCGTGCCCGCGGCCTGCTGGCCGACGCCCGCGCGGTGGCGGCGCTGAACCAGACCGTGTGCCGCTACGAGGCCCGCCGCGTTGCCCGCGCGCTGGTACCGCTGGGGATTCCGGTGGTGCTGCTCAAAGGTGGCGCCTATGTGGTCGCCGGCCTGCCGGCGGCGCGCGGGCGTCTGGCCGGTGATCTCGACATTCTGGTGCCGCCGGAGCGTCTCGGCGACGTCGAGCGCGCGGTGCACGCCCACGGCTGGGAAGCCGGACCGATCGACCCCTACGACGAGCACTACTATCGCGACTGGACCCACCAGATTCCGCCGCTGCGCCACCGCGAACGCGATACCGAACTCGACATCCATTTCACCATCGCGCCGCGCACCAGCCGTGCCCATCCCGACACCACGGCTCTGTTCGCCGCCGCGCGGCCGGTCGCAGACACCGCCACCGGCGGCCCTCTGAAAATCCTGGCCCCGGCCGACATGGTCCTGCACAGCGCCGTTCACCTGTTCAACGAGGACATGCGTCTTGGTCTGCGCAACCTGTTCGACCTCCACGATCTGCTGACCCACTTCGGCACCACCGAGGACGGGTTCTGGGAGACGCTGATCGAGCGGGCGTGCCGCCACGGCATGGAGCGACCGCTTTTCTACTGCCTGCGTTATTGCGCTCGGTTCTGCGGCACGACGGTCCCGGCCGCGATTCAGGACCGCGTCGCGGCCTTCGGCCCCCGCGCCCCGGTGCCGAGGCTGATGGATGCCCTGGTCGTCCGCGCCATCCTGCCCGGCGGCGCCGGGAGCGGACGACGGGCAACCGGGTTCGCGCGGTGGCTGCTGTTCGTGCGTGCCCACTGGCTGAAGATGCCGCCTGGTCTTCTGCTCCGTCATCTTGCGGTCAAGACCGCGCGCCGGATGCGCGCCGTCTCCACCCCCGCGCCGCCGCCGTAATCCTGCCGAGCACCGCGGCCGCCGCGACCCCGCTCAGCAGGCCGCCGCTATCGATCGCCACATCGACGAGGCGCGCACTGCGCGTGATTACGAACAGTTGCAGCGCCTCGGTGGTCAGCGCGAAGGTGACCAGAAGGGCCAGGACGGCCAGCCAGCGCCGAGGCGGCACGGCCCCCAGAGCAATCAGAGCCAACAGGGCGAACACCGCAAAATGGCCCACCTGCTTGAGGCCGATGCGCGCCGCGCCGATCAGGGTGGTGAGCAGCCCGGCCGGGGCCGCATCCGCCGCCCGGGGAACCGACGGCCGGGGAACCGACGGCCGGGGACGAGGGGTCGGCTGCGCAGGGGGCTCCCCGGAGAGCGGCGATCCGGACGCCGATGTCCCGCTCACCGCAGCAGGAACCGACGGTTGCGGTGGCGCCAGCCAGGCGGACAGGGTTGCCTCGACCGGTGCCGTCAGATGTGCCAGTTGCGGCTGCGGCAGCACGGCACCGATCACGGCAAGCCCCGCCGTCCCCAGCAGCAGCACGCGCACAATCGGCCGCAGGCGGGCGCGGGCCACAAGACATGCGCTCCACATTGCCACGCCGACCCAGGCGAGAATGACCACGCTGCGCAGGGCGACGAACAGGGGACGTTCGTGCAGGGCTTCGGCGCGTACCGCCCGGGCGCTCAGGACCCCCGTGCGGGCGCCGTTATAGATCATCAGATACATGACCGCGACGTCATCGCTGCGGGGGATCACGGTCTCGTAGCCCCGCCACGGCTGAGAGGCCCGCACGAGTGCGATATCGTGCGGCCAGTACCACAAGAACCGGCCGCGCCGATCGACACTCAATACCTGCGCCCGTCCGACCTGCCATTCCGCGGGCCCGGGGCGCAGGTCCTCGGCCTCGAGTTCGAGCGTGACGCGCACCGCATCAATATCGTCATCGGGATCGTCGCCCAGCGGCAGTCGCGCCTGCACCGCGCTCACTCCTCCGGGGCGTCCGGGACCCGGACTCAGGCGCACGCTGCCACCGCCGGTGCCGGAGGAATCGGACCTCCCGGTCTCGAATGCCGCTCCGCTCGCGGTCGCCCGCCACGGCCCGCCCCCCGCCGCGCGCGGCGGCACAAACGGCAACGCGGCGGTATCGACCGCGACATAGCGCCAGAGCGGAACCGCGCTCAGGACGCTGACGAGACAGAGTACCGCCGCGGCGATCGCTGGCCGCCAGAAATACGCAAAAGACGGGTATCCCGTCATCGTCGAAACACACTGAAAAAGCGATGTCTGCGCATGCTGATATAAAATTCGACCCCTTTACCCAGTCTATTAACATTAATTGAGGAAATTTTCTCCAAGCTTTCCGATATACATTTGCGATGATTTATGGTAGGTGTTTTTTGACTAAGGAAGATGCCACGGCAGGGTCGAACGACAGGTCTGAATGTCCAACCCGCGGCGTGGGGACAAAGGGAGGATTGCAACCGGTCTACAACCACGGATCGCGGCCCGACGGATGCTCGGACTGGCCGGTTCCGATTGTTCGCGCGTGACTCGCTCGTCCGGCGCCGGAATCAAGAACCGGTCCCGGTATTGTGAGGTTTTGATGTCGTGGGTTCCCGTATTCCGAGGTCGCGAGTTCCCGTGTTGTGAGGCGATCACGTGATATGGATGACGGGCGTGCGACGACGGACAGGTCATGATGGGACGGGTGATGGTGATGGCGGGCAGGCGGCGGCGGGTACATGATGGCGGACGAGACGAGGCTGCGATCGGCAGCCGGCCCGCTCCCTTCATCCCCGCTCCCTGCATCTTCGCGCGGGGCGGGGAGGGGGTTGCGATCTTGCAAATCAACAGTTTCGGGGTGCATGATCGTTCTGTTTGTCACGACATGAACCGGCCCCACCACGACCGACGGTCCCTCGTCATCGGACTCCCCGTTGCGATCGACGGTTTGTGCGGCTCGTAGCGTAATCGGAGATGGCTTCCATGGCTTTTGGTCCGACCTCTGTTCGTAGAACGATTTGCCTGCTGGCCTTCGCCGCCGCCGCCGCGGTCGGCGGATGCAGCGGTACCGAGGAACTTCCGACCATCGCCGAGCAGCCGGCGGTGGAGCCTCTGTACCGGATCGGCCCCGGCGACAATCTGAACATTTTCGTGTGGCGCAATCCCGACCTTTCGGTCGACGTACCGGTGCGCCCCGACGGGCGGATCTCGGTCCCCCTGATCGAAGACCTCGTCGCCGCCGGCAAGACCCCGACGGAGCTGTCGCGCGAAATCGAAGAACAACTGGCCCAGTATATCCAGTCGCCGTTGGTGACCGTGATCGTGTCCAATTTCGTCGGCAACTTCACGGAACAGATCCGCGTCGTCGGCCAGGCGGCCAATCCGCGGGCGATCCCCTATCGGGCTAAAATGACGCTTCTCGATGCCATGATCGAGGTCGGGGGCCTGACCGAATTCGCCGCCGGCAACCGGGCGACGCTGGTGCGCACGATCAACGGCGAACAGAGGCAGTACCGCGTGCGCATTGCCGATCTTCTCAAGGACGGCGACATCTCGGCCAATGCCGACCTGTTGCCGGGTGACGTTATCATTATTCCGGAGAGCATATTCTAGAACCAATTCCGGAGAGCATATTCCAGGACCAGACAACGGCTCGGCTCCCTCGCGGGAAACGCTTTGCAGACGGGCCCTGTGGGAGAGGCGGCAGGAGGTCGCCTGTCTCCGGCAACGGAACGACCGACCGGAACGTGCGAACAGGAGGAGAGATCGGGGCGGAGCATACGGTCAAGACCCACCCGGCCCGGGGACCGTTTCGCGAGGCGCTCTTTTCGCGAAGCCCCTGTTTTGCGAGGGTCCGTTTTGTGAGGCCATGGACCTCACGGCGGTGGCTTCGCAACCCGAGGGGGCTCGGTACAGGCGATCATCCGGTCTCTGGACGATCCATCTGGGCGATCATCGTCAGGTAGACATCAATGGCAGAAATCATTTCGCAAATTCTGACATACGCCTGGGCCGCGTGGCGGCGACGGCGCTATGCCCTCATCGTTTCGTGGCTGGTTTGTGCCGTCGGCTGGATCGGGGTCATCTCGCTGCCCGACAATTATGAGTCGTCAACCGTTGTCTATGTCGATACGGCCAACATTCTGGGGCCGCTGCTCAAGGGGCTGGCGATCGAAACCGAGTCCGAGGCCGAGCTCGAACTCATGCAGAAGACCCTGGTCAGCCGACCCAACCTGGAGAAGGTGATTCGCCAGACCGACCTCGACCTGACGGTCGATTCACCGGCCGAACTCGAGCTTCTGATCGCCGACCTCGGCGATCGTATCCGGGTCGGGCGCACCGGCAGCAACCTGTTCTCGATCTCGGTCACCGACAACGACCCGAAGCGGGCCCGCGATATCGTACAGGCGTTGCTGACCATTTTCGTCGAGAACAATCTCGGTCGCAGCCGCGAAGACATGGATACCGCGCGGCGCTTCATCGAAGAGCAGATCCAGATCTATGAGAAACAGCTTGAAGAAGCCGAACAGCGCCTGGCCAGATTTCAGCAGGAGAACATCGGCCTGCTGGGAGGGCAGTCCGGATACAAAGGCAAGATAGAAGCGGCCGAACAGGAACTGGCGCTGGCCGAATCGCAACTGCGCGACGCCGAGCTGCGCCGCGCGACGCTGCGCCGGGAGCTGGCCGACATCCCGCAATATCTGCCCTCGTCGACCCCTTCCAACAGTCTCGGGCCGTCGTCGGATACCGATATCAAGATCCTCGAAATCCAGAAGACCCTGGACGATCTTCTCAGCCGCTATACCGACAAGCATCCCGATGTCGTGATCGCGCGGCGCAAACTCGAAGCGTTGCTGAAATTGCAGGAAGAGGAACTCAACGCCGCCGCCGAACGCGCCCGTGCATTGGGCCAGGAGGGAGCGTCGTCGCCGTCTCCGGAAACCGGAGGCACATCCAACCCGGTGTACGAACAGCTCAAGGTTCAGCTCGTCCAGGAAGAAGCTAACATCGCCACCCTGACCGAACGCGTGGCCCAGGCCCGTGCCAAGGTCAAGCGCATCCGCGATATCGCCGCGCGCGTGCCCGAGGTCGAGGCCGAACTGGCCAAACTGAACCGCGACTACGACGTCATCCGGGGCAAATACAACGAGCTTCTTTCGCGTCGCGAGGCCGAGCGCATCTCCCGCGCCAAGGAGCTGGAGGCCGAAAACGTCACCTTCCGGATTCTCGAACCGCCGACGGTGCCGGCCATCCCCAGCGGCCCGAACCGGTACATTTTCCTGGTTCTGGTGCTGATGGCGGGAATCGGGTCCGGCGTCGGCTTTTCCCTTCTGCTGGCGTTGTCGAGCGAAACCTTCTCCAGCGTCACACAGCTTCGCCAAGCCTTTACCGTTCCGGTTTATGGTGCGGTCGGAACTTCGGACTGTGCACCACGCAGCGCATGGGCTCTGGGTGCGTCGATCGTGTTCTGGATCGGGACTCTCGGCCTGATCTCGATCTTCGTCGCCCTGGTGCTGCTGGAATGGCGGATCGGCCTGAACAACGTGCCGGCCTTCGACACCCTGACCCGGATTTCGACGGGGTTGATGGAACGGCTGCCGATCTTCTAGGCCGACGTCCGTCCCCGTGCGTGTACCGATCGGGCGTTCTCCGTATCGGATGCGGGTCAAGAAGCGTTAAGAAAACTGCAGGAACGACCCGGCACAGTAGAAGTGGAACCGCGGCAATGATACAGGTACGCATGCCTGAAAAGAACAAAAAGACCGGCAAGAGCCCGAATCGCACCGTACCGTTAATCGAACGGGCGGCACGCTCGCTGGGCGAGCCCGAGATTCCCGGCACCACCAGGGTCACGCCGGCGCGGCGCGGCGCGAAGACGGCGGCCGTCACCCCCGAAATCGACCGTGCTGGCCAAGACGCGCCTCCGCCGGGTGCGCAGCCCCGTTCCCGGGCCCCCGCGGCACCCGCGGTCGCGGCCACGGTCGCCGCCCGTGCACGCGGCCCCCAACCGAGACGAAGCCGCTATGCCGAAATCGACTTCGCGCGGCTTCAGAAGTTTGGTTTCCTGACCCCGTCGCTGACGCGCAGCCGGACGATGGAGGAATTCCGCGTCATCAAGCGCTGCGTCCTTCAGCACGCGTTCCAGCCGCGCGGTGAAAGCGGCAAACCCGGCAATCTGGTCATGGTCACGAGCGCCGTGCCCGGCGAAGGCAAGACCTTCACCTCGATCAATCTGGCCATCAGCACGGCTCTGGAGCGCGATTACACCGTCCTGCTGATCGATGCCGATTTCAGCAAGCCGAATATCCTGCCCTCGCTCGGCCTGGACGCGAAGAAAGGGTTGATCGACGTTCTCGAAGACCCCTCTCTTGATCTGTCCGAGGTTCTGATCCGCACCAACATCGACAAGCTGACGGTGCTGCCCGCCGGCGGGGAGCACGCGCTCAGCACCGAGCTTCTGGCCAGCCAGCGCATGCGCGATGTCGTCCGCGATATCGCCCGGCGCTATCCCGACCGGATCATCATTTTCGATTCACCACCTCTATTGTCGACCAGCGAACCGTGCACCTTGGCCATGCATGTTGGCCAGATCGTGTTCGTCATCCAGGCTGACAAGACGCCGCAAAGCATCGTACGCGAGGCGCTCGACCTGATCGAACCGGATACGCGCGTCGGTCTGGTCCTCAACCGGTGCCAGCCGCAGTTCGGACAGCCGCAGTTCGGCTATTACTACAAACGCTGAAACGCCGCGGTCCAGGTCCCCAGGTCCAGGGGCGCCCGCCGTTGTTCCGGTACGTGTAAAGAAAGCTGCTGCCGGTGCGATCCGGCGCGGGCCGGATTTTTTTCAGCGATCGTCAAGTGCCCCGATGAAACGGGCGGCAAGATCGCTTTGCGTCGGCGGTTCGCACGGTGGCCCGTAGGCCTCGACGTTGCGCCCGCTCACCGGCACCGGCTTCGAGATCGGGGCATGGGCAGACGTGCCGCGCGGCGCCGGCACTGCACCGGGTCCGAAGGCGACAATGCCGCGGCTGCCCACGAGTCGACGCACCAGGCCCTCGACCTCGGCCGGCGAACGATAATGGAGCGTAATGCGCCCGCCCCCGTCGGGATCCGGTGCCACCGTCACCGGCAGAGCAAGCACTTCGGACAACGCATGCTCCAGATCCGCCAGAAGCGAACCCTGATCGCAGCTCGGCACCGCCACCGCCGTCTCGCGGCCGGCACCGCCACCGCCGCCGCGGGCGGGCGGACCGGCGCGGCGTTGCACCAGACGCTCGGTCTGACGCACGCTCAGCCCGCGGGCGACAACCTGCCGGGCCACCTCCGCAGGTCGGGCGACCCGCAGCAGGGCGCGGGCATGGCCAGGGCTCAGCCGCCCCTCGTGCAACAGCCGACGCACTTCATCGGGCAGATCGAGCAGACGCAGGGTGTTGGTCACATGGCTGCGGCTTTTCGCCAGAACGCGGGCCAGGGCCGCCTGGGTGTAGCCGAATTCATCAATCAGTCGCCGATATCCCTCGGCCGTCTCGATCGGCGTCAGGTCCCGGCGCTGAACGTTTTCCAGCAGGGCGAGCGCCAGAGCCTCGCGGTCGCTCGCGGCGCGCACCGTGACCGGCACCTGTGTCAGCCCGGCCAGACGCGCGGCACGCCAGCGACGTTCGCCGGCGATGATCTCGAAATGCCCCGGGCGGGCGGCGTGCGGGCGGACCAGGATCGGTTGCAGAACGCCGTGGTCGCGGATCGAATCGGCCAGGGCGAACAGGGCCTCGTCGTCGAAGTCCCGGCGCGGCTGTCCCGGTCCCGGACACAACGCGTCGCACGGAACCGTGAAGACCGGTTCGGAATCCGGTGATGACGCGAATGTGGATGCGGCTGCGGGGGCGGGCGTCGGAGCGGCGGGCGTCACCAAGGCGATCGACGCCCCGCCACGCACCGCCTCGGGCAGGCTCGACATCGCATCCGGACCCGGGTCGAGCGGGAGTTCCTGTGCCGGTTCGCTGGCCACTCGTCACCTGCGTTTTTTGCGTGCCGGGCCGGCCGCCCCCCGCTCCATGGCCGGCGTTTTCGATCTTGTCGCGACAAATTTAGGGCAAAGTCCTTACGAAACGTTTAGCCGGCGGCGCGCCGCCCTCCTGCCCACAAGGGTTTCATCCGGCGGGACTTTTCGGCCGACCGGGACACCCTGCGCAGAGGTAACCCTTACGGATTGTTGACGCCTCGCGCGCTATACCGGGGCCATGAGCGCCGATGTCGCCTATCCGCTGGAGCGCGTGAACCAGGTGTGGCTGGACGAAGCCGCCGACCTGCATGAGACCTATATCGAAGGCCGCCCCGGCGGTCAGCGGATGTTCCTCAGCTTCAAGGACGCCCGGCACCTCGACCTCAGCGGCCGCAATCTGGCCACGGTCGAGATGGTGGCAGCCAACCTGTCGCACGCCATCCTGATCGAAACCTGCCTGGCGCGCGCCAACCTGTTCGGCGCCAACCTGCAACATGCCCGGATGCGCGGCTGCGATCTGTCGCGGGCCGACTTGCGCGGCGTCAATCTGAGCGAAGCGGATCTGGAAAACGCCGACCTGCGCGAAGCCGATATCCGCAACGGCTTCATCCTGGTCCGCGACCGGCGCGGCAATCTGACCCCGATCGAACGTACCGACGGCGCCGCAACCCTGACCGGAGTCAATCTGACCGGGGCCGACCTGTCGGGCGCGATGATGCGCCATGTCGTCGGCCAGCGTACCAATCTGACCAATGCCAATTTCCGCAACGCCAACCTGACGGCGGCCAACCTGTCCGATTCCGACGTCCGCGGCGCGGTCTTTACCGGCGCCGATCTGACCGACGCGAACCTGAGCGGCTGTGTCTTCCAGGGCGCCATGTTGAGCGGCGCGATCCTGAACAACACCAACCTGGAAGGGGCGGATCTGACGGCAACCCATTTCGTCCCCAACGAGATGCGCTATGCCCGCATGGACAACGCCCGCCTGCCGCGCAACATCGACAATCTGGACAGGACCATCCTCGAGATCATCGCCGACCACGGCCGCTGGGTCGCCTCATTGGGACGCAGCGGCAATCAGGCCGACCTCAGCGGGGTCGCATTGCACGGCATCGATTTTTCCGGCGTCGACCTTCAGGCGGCCATTCTGTCGCTGGCCGACATCTCGAATGCGGCCCTGCGCGCCGCCCGCCTGATCATGGCCGACCTTTCCGGCACGCTTGCGCTTCACGCCGACTTCAGCGACGCCGATCTGCGCGGGGTGCGGATGGCGCGGGCCAATCTGAGCGGGGCGGCACTGCGCTGTGCCCGGCTGGGGCCGATCGAACTGGTCGGTCTCAGCGGCCACAAGGTGTTCGCCGACCTCAGCGAAGCCCGGCTCGACGGCGCCGATCTGGGCGGTGTCGATCTGTCGGGAGCCAACCTGACGCGGGCCAGTCTGCGCAACGTCAGCCTGCGCGAGGCGCGCCTTGCCGGTGCCCGCCTGATCGACGCCAACCTGACCGGTGCCGATCTGCGCGATGCCGATATCGAAGGGGCGGACCTGCGCGGTGCGATCGGTTATCAACCGCCTCTCGACTGAACGGACAAGCCAAGCCGCGAGACCACCATGAAAGGATGCCGCAACTGCAACCATTGGGACGCCCTGGACGAATACCTGGACCGCGACGACCCGGCGACCGCGGGCCAGAAGGTGCGCATCGGTCTGTGCCGTCGCTATGCCCCGCGCCCGAGCGTCGCCCCCCCGGGGACCGATACCGGCCCCGGTGCCAGCCTGTGGGCGCGGGTCAATTCCGACGACTGGTGCGGCGAATGGGATCCCAAATTCTCGTAGACTCGGGATCTTGCGAACCTCGGCCCCGGCAACGATCTTTATTGAGCTGGATCATGGCGTGGCGGCCGCCTCATTGCGCCCAATCGCTGTCGGATCCAGCCCGACGGGTCGCGGTATCGGATACGGCGGCACGATGGTGGATACGGGTGCGAGGGCATCCGCCTGCAGCGCGTCCCATGCGTCGGGACAGGTTGCCGGGACAAGTCGAGGTGTAACCGAGCAGGGCGATCGCCATGCAGTGGAGCCAACAGATGAGCGTCGGGATCCCGGAGATCGACGACGACCACAAACAGCTCATCCGGGTCATCAACCGTCTGGAAGCCGATGCCAACGACGAAACGCGCCTTCATGCGCTGCGTCAATCGCTGCGAGGGCTGCAACGCTATGCCGAATTCCACTTCGCGCGCGAGGAACGGGTCATGGCCGCCTGCGATTACCCGGGGCTGGACGAACACAAGACCGAACACCGCGATTTCGTCGCGCGCATCGCCGAACTGAACCGGCGTCTGGCCGAAAATCCCGACCACGCCACGAGCGAAGTCAACGACGCCCTGCTGAGCTTTCTCAAGGACTGGCTCACCCATCACATCCTGATCGAGGACAAGGCCTACCAGCCCTACGCCGAAGAAAGCCCGGCCGCGCGCGAGGCGGCCAAGTCGTTTCAGGCCGCCGAGATCTGGTGGGGACAATAGGCGTCCCAGCCGCACCACTAGGCCGCGGTGTCGTTCAGGTGACAGGCGGAAAAGCGCCCCGGCGCGATCTCCCGCAACGCCGGCGCTTCCTGCCGGCAGCGCGCGGTGGCGTGCGGACAGCGGGGATGAAAGTGGCAGCCGGACGGCGGATCGAGCGGCGAGGGAATCTCGCCCTTGATCGGCTGAAAGCGCGCATGACGCAGGTCGAGGCGCGGCACCTCGCGCAGCAGGGCCTGCGTGTAGGGATGGTTCGGCTCGGCAAACAGCGCCGGCGTTGGCGCCGATTCGACGACCCGGCCCAGATACATGATGTAGACGCGATCGCTGATGTGCTCGACTACGCCGAGATCGTGGCTGATGAACAGATAGGTGAGGTCGAGCTCTTCCCGCAGCTTCATGAACAGATTGAGGATCTGGGCCTGAATCGACACGTCGAGCGCGGCCACCGCCTCGTCGCAGACCAGAAATTCCGGCTGCACCGCCAGTGCCCGGGCGATGCCGATGCGCTGGCGCTGGCCGCCGGAAAACTGGTGCGGATAGCGACGCCGGAAATTGGGATCGAGACCGCAACGCCGCAGCATCTCGTCGACGTAGGCGTCGAGCCCGGCCCGCTCGACCATACCGTGCACCAGCGGCGCCTCGCCGACGATGTCGCGCACCCGCATGCGCGGGTTGAGCGAGGCGAACGGGTCCTGAAAGATCATCTGGACCTTGAGCATCACCGCCTTGGCTTCGGCCGGGTCCAGACCGGCCACGTCGCGTCCCCGGTAAAGAACCGTGCCGTCGCTGGGCTCCAGAATGCCGGCGACGATGCGCCCCAGGGTCGATTTGCCGCAGCCTGATTCGCCGACCAGGCCCACGACCTCGCCGCGGGCTACATGCATGTCGACACCGTCGACCGCGTGGACCACCTCCTCGCGCACGTTGGCGCCCAGGCGCCGGGCGATCTTCGCCGCCAGATCGAGATGCTTGACGAACTGGCGGCGGATGCCGCGCAGTTCCATCAGAGGAATCGCGTCGGGGACCGACTCGAGAGGCGATTCGGGGGTCGATTCGGGGGTGGACCGGTTTGCCGGCGTTGTCATGACACGACCCCGATTTCGTTGTCGAGAGCCTCTTCGTGAGGGTGGAAACAGCGCACCGCGCGTCCGGGCGCCGGCGCGCTCAACGCCGGCTCGGTCAGACATGCCGCATCGGCGCGTGGACAACGTTCGCGGAACGCGCACCCCGGCGGCAGGT
>RFLL01000043.1 GCA_003693905.1 Alphaproteobacteria bacterium | reverse complement strand
CGCCGTCGCGGCGCGCATTGAGCTCGATAACGCGGTTGCGCAGATAAATTTCGGCGCCGTTGCGGCGCGCCGCCTTGGCATAGGCGTGCGTGGTGCCGGATGGATCGAGATGCCCGTCGAGCGGATCATAGAGGGCGCCGAGCACACCATCGACGTTGACGATCGGGCTCAGCCGCCTGATCTCGTCGGGGCCGACGATTTCGGTCTCCAGCCCCATGTGGCGATGCTTGGCGCGCTCGGCCCGCAGGTAGTCCATCCGCTCCGGCGTGGTCGCGATGGTCAGGCCGCCGACGTGGTGCAACCCGCACGATTGCCCGGTGAGTTCCTCCAGCTCGCGGTAGAGCCCGATGGTATAGCCCTGCAAGGCCGCGATATTAGGATCGGCGTTGAGGGTGTGAAAGCCGCCGGCGGCATGCCAGGTCGAGCCGGACGTGAGTTCCGAACGTTCGATCAGAACGACATCGCACCAGCCGAACTTGGTCAGGTGATAAAGAACGCTGCACCCGACGACGCCGCCGCCGATCACGGCCACCCGAACATGTGTTTTCATCTCCCGGCCTGCCCTTTCGCACCTGCGCCAGACCCATACGGCGGCGCTCTTCGGGTCTCTCTTCGTTCTGGTACCACCGGCCCCGGCACGCACGTGAGGATATGCGACCGTTTCATGTCAGATCGCGTCAGATGGTACAAAACTAAATCAATCGCGGTGGCGGCATTTTCTTGAAAATCGGATACCGTTTCAGTCAAATGACTGAACTCGAACACGTAAAAAAACAAACGACCGTCGTGGTGAGCCCTCATACTCGGCATGACGGCAATATTATTCATCACTAAAACTATCACGAGGGAGGAGGGTATGAACGCACGCTTCAGGAAATCGGTGTTACTGTCCTTGGCCGTTGCCGCCGGAGCCTGGATCTGGGCCGGTGTCGCGGCATCGGCCTGGGCCGGCAAGGCCGACGATACGCTGGTATGGTCGACCGATCGTGAGGCCACGGTGGTCGACCCCTATTACAACAACACCCGCGAGCTCGTGATCATTGGTCAGATGGTCTGGGATTCGCTGATCTACCGCGACGTGGACACCGGTGCCTTCAAGCCGCTGCTGGCCAAATCGTTCAAATGGATCGGCAACACGGCGCTGGAATTCGAGCTGCGCGACGATGTCGTGTTTCACAACGGCAAGAAACTGTCCGCCGACGACGTCGTCTACACGGTTAATTTCACGTCCAACAAGGACAACGGCGTTCTCACCTATCGCAACGTGAGCTGGATGAAGAACGCTGAAAAACTGGGCGAGTACAAGGTCCGCATCAATCTCGGCAAGCCGTTCCCGGCCGCGCTTGCGTATCTGGCCAACGCCATCGCCATCATGCCGGCCGGTCATTACGACGACGCGCCGGTCGGCGCCGACGGGCGCAAGGACTACGGCGCGGTCAAGCCGGTCGGCACCGGTCCCTACAAGGTCAGCGAGGTCAAGGCCGGTGAATCGATCACCATGGTACGCAACGGAAACTATTTCAAAGGCGGACCGAAGGGGACACCGGCGATCAGCAAGATCGTGTTCCGAACCATCAAGGAAAAGAACACCCAGATCGCCGAGCTGCTGACCGGCGGCGTCGACTGGATCTGGGACGTGCCCAAGGACCAGGCCGAGCGCCTGCAGGGACCGGTTCAGGTGGTCAACGCCCCGACCATGCGCATCAGCTACATCCAGTTCGACGTCAACGGGAAAAGCGGCGTCGACTACTTCACCAAGAAGAAGGTGCGCGAGGCCTTCGCCCATGCCGTCAACCGGGCCGCGATCGCCAAGAACCTGGTCGGCGGGGCCTCGCAGGTGATCCACGCCGCGTGTCACCCGGCTCAGTTCGGTTGCACCGACGACGTACCGAAGTGGGAGTACAACCCCGACCTGGCGCGCAAGAAGCTGGCCGAGGCAGGCTATCCCGACGGCTTCGAATTCGACCTCTACGCCTACCGCGAACGGGCCTACACGGAGGCCGTGATCGGCGATCTGGCGCAGGTCGGGCTCAAGGCCAACCTGAAGTTCATGCAGTATCGCTCGTTGCGCGATCTGGTGTGGAAGAACGCGACTCCGGTCAATCACATGACCTGGGGGTCGTACTCGATCCCCGATGTCTCGGCGATCACCAGTCATTTCTTCTCCGGCGGACGGGACGACTTCGCCAAGGACCCGGAAGTCATGAAATGGCTGGAAATCGCCGACAACTCGACCGATCCGGAGGTGCGCAAGGAAAACTACCGCAAAGCGTTGCGGAAGATCTCCGGCGAGCTTTACTGGCTGCCGATGTTCACCTATGCCAAGTACTACGCGTTCTCGAACGACCTCGACTTCACGCCGACGCCGGACGAGATTCCGCGCTTCTACGCCGCCAAGTGGAAGTAAGCCGCGGCTGATGCGACACAGTGCGCCTGGCCCCCGGAGCACCTGTTCCGGGGGCCGCAGCGCCGGTTCTTCACCACGCTTTTTGTTCTCAGCGGGCACGATGCCCGGGATCGTGATTTTGCTGCCATGCTCGTCTATGCGTTGAAGCGGCTTGCCATCGCGGTTCTCGTTGCCGCGACGGTATCGATGGTCACCTTTTCGCTGCTGCACCTGGCCGGCGATCCGGCCATGGCGCTGGCCGGCGAGACGGCAACCCAGGAAGACATTGAAAACATCCGCCGCGTCTATGGTTACGACCGCCCTATCGTGGTGCAGTACGTGGACTGGCTGGGACGCGCTCTGACCGGCGATCTCGGTCGCTCGCACTATCTCAAGACCGAGGTCTCCGGCGTCATTTTCAAGCGCCTGCCGACGACCATGCTGCTGGGCGCCTGTGCGCTTGCCTTCGCGCTCGCGCTTTCCATCCCTCTCGGCGTGCTGGCGGCGATGCGGCCCAATACCATGATCGACCGCTTCGCGCTGACGCTGGCCGTGGTCGGCCAGGCACTGCCCAGTTTCTGGTTCGCGCTGATCCTGATCTTCTGGTTCGGCATCGTATGGCGTCTGCTGCCGATCACCGGCACGTCGTCATGGCTCAACTTCATCATGCCGTCGGTTGCGCTCGGCTATTACATCACGCCGGCGGTGATGCGCCTGACCCGCGCCGGCATGCTCGAAGTTCTGTCGAGCGACTATATTCGTACCGCCCGTGCCAAGGGCCTGCGCCCGATGACGGTGCTGTTCAAGCACGCGCTGCGCAACGCGGTGATCCCGGTGGTCTCGCTGTCGGCGGTCCAGTTCGGTTTCATGCTCGGCGGCTCGATCGTGATCGAAACCATCTTCGCCATCAACGGGCTCGGTTTTCTGGCCTGGGAATCGATCCAGCGTGCCGATCTGCCGATGATGCAGGCCATCGTCCTGGTTCTGGCCATGTTCTACATCGTTCTCACCTTCCTGGCCGACATGTTGAACGCGTTTCTCGATCCGCGCATCCGGGTGGG